>JBJONJ010000680.1:0-5117 GCA_046051905.1 Verrucomicrobiota bacterium | reverse complement strand
GCGCAGCGGCAGCGGCGGGTTTCCATCATCGAGGATCTGATCGTAGTAGAAGCCGTCCTGCTCGTCCCACAGACCCTGGCCGCCGAGCGTGTTCATCGCATCCGCGATCTGGACGAAATGCTCGAAGAACTTCGACGCCATGTCCTCGTAGGCCGTGTTCACCGTGCCATCCGGCCGCTGCGCCAGTTCCAGAGCCATGTTCAGCATCGTCAGCGCATAAAAGGACATCCACGCCGTGCCATCGGCCTGCTCCAGCCGTTGCCCGTGCGGCAAAGCCGTGCTGCGGTCAAAGATGCCGATGTTATCCAGGCCGAGGAAGCCGCCCGCGAAGAGATTCCGCCCCTCGCTGTCCTTGCGGTTCACCCACCAGGTGAAATTGAGCAGCAGCTTCTGAAAGCAGCGCTCCAGGAACTCGCGATCCCGTTCACCATGCGGCGCGGTGATCTTGTAAATGCGCCAGCAGGCCCAGGCATGCACCGGCGGGTTCACATCGCTGAATTTCCACTCGTAGGCCGGGATCTGGCCGTTCGGATGCATGTACCACTCACGCAGAAACAGCAGCATCTGCTCCTTCGCGAAATCCGGGTCCGTCTCCGCAAACGGCAGCATGTGAAACGCCGTGTCCCAGGCTGCGAACCACGGATACTCCCACTTGTCCGGCATCGAGAGGATGTCGCGGGCAAACAAGTGCCTCCAATTCCGATTCCGCCCTTCCCAACGCGCCTCCGGTGGCGGCGGATAAGCCGCATCACCCTCCAGCCAGTCCTGCACGACATACTGATAAAATTGCTTCGTCCACAACAAGCCCGCATGCGCCTGCCGCTGGATTTGTGCATGAGAAGGATTCGCTTCGACAATGGTCGCATAAAACGCATCCGCCTCAGTCACTCGCTGGGAGATGAGTTTCTTGTAGGCAGAAGAATGGGGGCAAGAGAATGGTTTTGAATTCTTCTGCCCCCATTCTTCTGCCTTCCCTTCCCCGCATAGCCGCAAATCCATCGTCACCGAGCCTCCAGCCGGAATTATCATCGAATAATGCGCTGCAGCCTTCGTGCCTGTTTGGGCCGGATTGACTGCTCCGGCCTCTTTTTCGATCACATGCCGATGAAAGGCATTTTTGGTGAATTTCGACGCGTTCGGCGATCCGAAGAGCTTTTCGTGATTCGTCTCGTTTTCGGTGAAAAGCCACTGCGGAGCCGTTCCATCGCTCGCGGGAGCCGCGTGGAGCTTGTACAGGCCCAGATCCTCGACCAAATCCGATTCCAGCCCGGGATGATCGATCTCCAAAACCTCGCCATCCAGGCTCAGGCAGGGCTTCGCGGCTCCTTTCTGCCACGACCACACATTGCGAAACCAGATCGTCGGCAGCACATCGAGCGGCGCGGCCTCTGAGCCGCGATTGTGAATCGTCACGCGGATGGCGATGTCCTCCGGCCCTGCCTTCGCATACTCCACAAAGACATCAAAGTAACGTCCGTCATCAAACACACCCGTGTCCGTCAGATCAAACTCCGCATCCCGCAGCCCACGCCGCCGGTTCTCCTCCACCAGCCGCGCATACGGAAACTCCGCCTGCGGGTATTTGTAGAGCGCCTTCAGGTAGGAATGCGTCGGCGTGGAGTCGAGGTAGTAGTACAGCTCCTTCACATCCTCCCCGTGATTCCCCTCCGGCCCGCTGAGTCCAAACAACCGCTCCTTCAAAATCGGATCGTGATGATTCCAAAATGCCAGCGCAAAGCACACGCGACACTGCCGGTCCGTGATGCCCAGCAGCCCGTCTTCGCCCCAGCGATACGCCCGCGACCTTGCATGCTCATGCGGAAAGCTCCGCCACGCCTCGCCCTTCTCCGAATAATCCTCCCGCACTGTGCCCCACTGCCGTTCCGACAGATAAGGCCCCCACCGCTTCCAGTTCGCGGCACGGTTTTTATCTTCCAGAAGGCGCAGATGCTCGGCGGTGAGGTGGGTTGGCATTTTCAGGTCGTGAAAGTCACTCGCGACGCCGGTTCGACAATGAGGAGACGGCTTTCGAGGCCCTCAGTGAACGGCTGAGCGAGACATGGACTGCGGCAGCCTGCTGCCGCTTTTCAGAGGCCAGCCTGCTGGCCGTCGATGGGTGTAAGGTCGTCTTCTTTACAAATCACAGCCATCCCCCGGCAGCAGGGCTGCCACACACGAAAGCGGCAGCAGGCTGCCGCAGTCCATGCTGGCACTCACCACATGGCCGGGCCGGTGTCCCAGGTCAGCGGGGCAGCCGGTGCGCTGGCAGTCGGAGAGACGTTCTGATGACTGCACGAGGCGAGCGCGAAGACGCAGCCGACGATGAGGAGCGTTTTGCATGTTTTCATGGTTGGGGTTGGGTTGGTTGAGGTTGGGTGAGACGTGTGGTTGTCATCGCTATCCGCCCGTCTCGAAGCCGGGATAGAGAGTCATGCCGCCATCGACGAAGAGCGTGATGCCGTGGACGTAGTCGCTTTGATCGGAGGCCAGCCACACGGCAGCGCGGCCGATCTCCTCCGCCTCGCCGATGCGCTTTTGCGGGATGAGCGTGAGCAGCGAGTCGTGGGCCTCGCGAGTGCTCCACGCGGCGGTGTTGATGGGTGTGCGGATGGCTCCGGGGGGCGATGCTGTTCACGCGGATGCGGCGCGGGGCCACCTCCTGCGCGAGGCTTTTCATCAGCAGCATGAGGCCACCCTTTGACGCGGCGTAGTTCACATGCCCGGCCCAAGGGATGACCTCATGCACGGAGCTGATGCAGATGATTTTCCCCGCGGCGCAGGACAGCGCGGGATCAATGCCTTGCTTGTTAAAGAGCCGCACGGCCTCCTGGCAGCACAAAAAACGGCCCGGTCAGGTTCACATCCATCACCCGCTGCCACTGCTCGAGCGTGAGATCCTCAAACGCGGCATCGAGCTGGATGCCCGCGTTGTTCACGAGGATGTCGAGGCGGCCAAACTCCGCAACCGCACGCTCAAACATGACGCGCACCTGCTGCGGATCAGACACATCCGCCGGCACGGCGATGGCCCGCGAGCCGCAGCGCCTCACCTCCTCGGCCACTTCGAGCGCCTTGTCCGGCTGGCCGAAAAAATTCACGACCACATTCGCTCCCGCATGACCCAACGCGATGGCGATGGCCCGACCAATGCCGGACGAGGCGCCGGTGACGAGGGCGGTTTGCCCTTGGAGCAGTTTGAGGACGGGACAGGATGGCGGCGGCGGCTCAGGCCATGGAAAAGGAGTCGGCATACGCTGATGCATCCTCTTCATCGACCACCTCGCCAATGCGCAGGCTGTCGAAGGAGAGCTCAGCAATCGGACGAAACCGCGTCAGGCTCACGGCCAGCCGATATCCGCGCCGAGTCGCCAGTCGCACATCGAGCACATCTCGCCGCGCATGTCCTTGGGACTGGTGATGGCACGACCGCAGCCATTGCAGCGGACGACCTCGGCTACGTCGGCGGGCTTGTCTTTGACGGCCGGGGCAGCGCACGAAGCGAGCAGCAGGGGCATGCAGAGGATGGTGAACAACGTTTTCATGCGATGATGGTGCGGCGCGGATCGGAACGTGCAAGCAACGAAAGCGTTTGAAGTCATCCCTGCTCCGCTGTCCAGCGGGTGGCGTGGTGGATGAGCTCGGTGGCGTTTCGCAGGCCGAGCTTTTGGCGGATGTGGGCGCGGTGGGTGTCCACGGTCTTGATGCTGAGATGCAGCGTGCGGGCGATCTCGTGCGGCTCCTTGCCCTGGCCGAGAAGGCGATACACTTCGAACTCGCGATCCGTGAGCGTGCTGACGGAGGTGCTCGTGCCGCCTTTGCTGCCGGACATGGCATCGAGGATCTGCGCGGCGATGCGCTCGCTGACGGAAATGCTGCCGCCGAGCACTTTGCGGATGGCTTGCACGATTTTTTCCGGCCCTTCCTGTTTCATGATGTAGCCGCGACCACCCGCTTTGATCACACGCTCCGCGTAGAGTGTCTCGTCGTGCATGGAGATGATGAGCACGGGCGTCTGCGGCGCGATGGCGCGGATGTCTTTGAGCAATTCGAGACCGCCTTTGCCGGGGAGGCTCATGTCGAGCAAAACGAGGTCGGGATGCAGCTTTTCGACGGCCTGCATGGCCTGCGCGGCATCGTTGGCTTCGCCGCAAACGGTGAGTTCGGCCTCCAGGTTCACGAGGCCGGTCAAACCGGCGCGGAAGATCGGATGATCATCGACGATGAGGACGCGCTTTTTGGCAGGAGCGTCGTTGGGCGGGTTTTTCTTCGGCATGGTGAGTGGTGGGTTGAAACTGGCAGGTGACGATGACGCCTTTGCGGCGGCCATTGCGCACGCTGAGCGTGCCGCCGGCCATCTCGGCACGGTAGCGCATAATGCGCATGCCCATGCCCTCGCTTTGCAAAGGCCCGCGCAAACCGCCGCCATCGTCGGTGATGGTCAAAGCAGCCCGCGTGAGGCGAATGAGCACTTTTTTCGCGAGGCCGTGCTTCACGGCATTGCTCACAGCCTCCTGCGCGATGCGATAAAGATGCGTGCTGATGGCCTCGTCGTCGATCGGTGGCGCTTCCTCGCATTCAAAGACGCACTTCACGCGAAACAGCTCGCCCGATTGCGCCGCGAGTGTTTCAAGCGCCTTCGCAAAACCACCCTGTTCCGGCGCGACGGGATGCAGACCGCGGGCGAGACCGCGCGTGTGGGCGAGCGCCTTTTGCAGCAGGCCGCCGATCTTTTTCGCCTCGGCATGACGCGGTGATTTTTCAGCCTCGAGCATGCGCTGGAGCACATCCGCCATCATCCACGCACCCGCGAGCTGCTGGCCGAGATCATCGTGCAAATCCTGGCCGATGCGGCGCTGCTCGCGTTCGCTGATGTTCAGCAATTCCTCCTCCAGCCGCAGCCGAGCGGCGATCTGCTCGGTGAGCGCGGCGGTGCGCTCCTGCACGCGTTGTTCGAGCTCCGAGTTCAGCTCGCGGATGGTTTGCTCCGCCTCTTTGCGCTCGGTGATGTCCGTGATGTCGATGATGATGAGCGGTCCCTCCGGCGTCTCGACCTGGCTGAGGCTGATCTCCATCGGAAACGGCCCGCCGCGATGCCGCAGGCCCTCCAGATGCATGCC
>JBJONJ010000679.1:0-3028 GCA_046051905.1 Verrucomicrobiota bacterium | reverse complement strand
CGGATGTGTTTGTAAAACGACACCGGCTTGGATGGATCGATGCCTTCGTCCTTCTTCGGTGCCTGCGCGAAGGCAGACGAAGACAAAACGAGAGCGGAGGCGATGAGGCGAAGCTTCATGGTCATAACAAGGGTTTGGGGCCGCAAAAAACGGGCGCAAAGGCGCAATCCTTGCGCTGCTGACCCTGACGGCGGAATCGTCCATGCGCCGGGATGGCTTTGGCGGGATGCGGCAGGAGGCTGGTTGGCGGGATGATTCCCGGCGGGTTCCAATAAAAAGCCCGGGGCGGATCACTCGATCCGCCCCGGGGTATTTTCAGAGTTACCAACAGCCAGAAGGTCCACTCTTGGAAAGTTGCGACAGGAACCGTTGGGCTCGCTATCTGTGGAAATTATGGCACAACCGCGAGCGGGCGGGTCAGGCCGCCGTAAGTCGATTGTAAGGCATTTGTGAGAAGCCGCAGCGGGTGGCTCACTTCGCCCGGGCAATGCCGGATTTCGCATTGCTGATGGCCTTGGTGATCTTCTCCTGCATTGTCTTTGCTTCCCCTGCCCTCGCAAACGCGATCGCCTCGTCCACATATTCAATCGCATCCTTCCGCTGGCCTTCTTTGCCCGGCTTGGCCTTCACCAGTTCCCGCCGCGCAGCCTGGAGACTCACCAGCGGTTCTTTGGCCGTCTTCGCCGCTTCCAGAAGACCAATCGCATTGCGCATGTGGTCATGCTTCGTCGGATCTTTGGCGGAAAGCGACCACCCGAAGCCCAAAACTACGATCAACAGTACGAACAGGTTTTTCATGAGGCGAAGAAACGATACGGAGGAAGGTTTTTTGCCAGTTTGGTGCTTTCAATTCTCGACTTCGATCGCAGTCACCCGCTAGAATCTTTAGCGTGATTTTGCTGCGCACTATCTGGAATCATTGCCGTCGCCCACCCTGGCGCACTTTCCTCGCCACAGGCGCAGTTTTTGGCTTTGCGGAAGTTGCCTATCTCAATTGGCAGCCTGGAGCAGACCTGCGTGACGGCAGGCACGACCTTCGCACGAACGGAATTTGGATGCAGCATGGCTGGCTCGGTGCGGACGCGTGGTTCAGTGAAAATGCCCGCGACCCCGCACGCTTTCGCAGTGTGGAGGTGATGCGGCCAGTGGCGGATAAATTCAAACAGCACGGCATTCGAGATCTTTTCCCGCATCTCTGCCCCTGCTTCCACGATGGTGCACTTCCTGCCGTTGATGACGAGCAGGTGGAGCGATTTCTCGATGTCTTCTCTGATTTTCGCGTCATCCCGTGGATCGGCGGCGTGCATCTCACGCACTGCCGTCCTCATTTGGTGAATTGGCGCTCTCGTTTCATCTCCTCGACCATGGATTTGCTCAGGCGTCATCCGCGTCTTGCGGGTGTGCAGGTTAACATCGAGCCGATGCCCAGTGGCGAGCGTTCATTTCTAAGCTTGCTCCAGGAACTCAAGCAGGCCATGCCTCCGGGAAAGCTGGTGTCCATAGCCGCCTACCCACCGCCCACACGTTGGCATCCGCATCCAGATATTCATTGGGAGGAGAGCTACTTTCGTGAAGTGGCGCAGCATGCTGATCACCTCGCCGTGATGACCTATGATACCGCCATCCGCTGGGAAAAGCCCTACCAGCGTCTCATGGCAGACTGGACGCAAGAAGTGCTCACCTGGGCCGGAACCAAACCTGTGCTCATCGGTATCCCGGCTTACGACGATGCAGGCTCTGGCTACCATCACCCCCACGTCGAAAACCCTGTGAATGCCCTCGCAGGTGTGCATGCCGGGCTACAACGCTTTGAAAAACTCCCGATGAATTACCTTGGCATGGCCTTGTATTCCGACTGGGAGATGACCGAAGATGAATGGCAAAGCGTGGAGACCCGCTTTGGGCGGCCGAGGCCATAAAGAACAAACTGCTCACAAAGACCGCACCATCTCCAGCGCCTCTTCGAGCTGCTTGTGTCCCAAGCTCGCGGTGAGGCGCGGAAACTTGCCCTGCATCATCACGAGCTTGCCATTCCGCGTCAGGATGAGTTTGCGCTCCTTGATTTCGACATCGCTGATGCCCGCGTGAGCAGCGGCGAGGCGGATGGAGGCGCAGGTGAGGAGGTTCGTGACGGCGTGGGGGAGTTTTTCGCCGAATTGATCTCGCCACTGGCCTTCCAGCTCGTCGAGTTCCTTGCGAGTCATGATCTCGCCGAGCTGGCGGTAGGCGGTGATGCGCATCTTGGCGTCTTCGATGAAGGTGGAGGGCAAAAACGCGGGCGTGGCACCTTTGGCAGCCTGCAGCATCAGCGCCTCGCTCATGACGAGGAAGTCGGCACGCAAGCCCACCTCGACCGGACGCGCCACGCGGCGGCCCTGCATGCGGGCGACACTTTGTTTGAGCATCTGGCAGTACAAATCGAAGCCGATGGCGGCGATGTGGCCGCTCTGTTCGGTGCCGAGCAAATTACCCGCGCCGCGGATTTCGAGGTCGCGCAGGGCGATTTTGAAGCCGCTGCCGAGGCCGGCGTATTGCTTGATGGCGTTCACGCGTTTGCGGGCATCGCCCGCCGTGACGGCATCGCGTGGAAGAAGCAGATACGCGTGAGCTTGCACGCCGCCACGGCCCACACGGCCGCGAAGCTGATACAAATCGGCCAAACCGAAACGATCGGCACGGTCGATGATGATGGTGTTCGCGTTGGGGATATCGACACCGCTTTCGATGATCGTGGTGCAGACGAGCACGTCGGCCTCGCCATCGACGAAGGTGTGCATGATGTCCTCCAGCAGCTCGCTATCCATCTGACCGTGCCCGACCAGCACGCGGGCCTTCGGGCAAAGCTCGCGGATGCGCTGAGCGACCTTTTCGATGGTGGCGACGCGGTTGTGCAGGAAGAAAACCTGACCGCCACGCTCGATTTCGGTGTCGATGGCCTGTTTGATGACGCGTTCGTCATACGGGCAGATTTGTGTCTGCACCGCCTGCTTGTTCGGCGGCGGCGTTTCGATGGTGCTCATGTCTCGCA
>JBJONJ010000678.1:0-16832 GCA_046051905.1 Verrucomicrobiota bacterium | reverse complement strand
AGGCATCCGGCTCGATGAAGGCGTGATCGAAGAAATCGACCATCACATCACGCCTTACACGATTGCGGTGAAGATCGGCTACGAGTGGCAGGAGTTGGCAGGCCAGCAGTAGCTTGCCGGCCTCACCTAGCCTCGGCGGCCAGCTTTTCGATCCATTTGCCCAGGTCTGGCGGGCGGAAAGTTCGCATGCGGGCAAGCAGTTTTTCGGCATCGGACTCGACGAGGAGGCAGGCGGCGTGCTCGGGCTTGAGAAAGCCGGACTGGCTCATGTGACGAACGAAGCTGATGAGGCCGTCGAAGAAGCCTCCGACGTTGAGGAGGCCGACGGGCTTGTGGTGAAAGCCAAGCTGCAGCCAGGTGAGTGTCTCAAAGAGCTCGTCGAGCGTGCCGAAGCCGCCGGGCAGGGCGATGAAGCCATCACTGAGGTCCACCATCAGCTGCTTTCGCTCATGCATGCTGCCGGTGACATGCAGTTCGGTGACGCCGCGATGCCCGAGCTCCTTTTCGAGCAGCGATTGCGGGATGACGCCGATGACTTTTCCGCCGGCAGCGAGCGCTCCATCCGCCACGGCACCCATGAGGCCGATGTTCCCGCCTCCATAGACGACGGTGAGGTCTTCCCGGGCGAAAAGGCCGCCGAGCGCCTCCGCGGTGGCGCGGTGCGCGGGATCGTTTCCAGGGCTGGAGCCACAATAGATGCAGATGCGATGGAGGTTGCTCATGAGGTCTGGTTTGTCGTAAAAGGAGGGAGGTCTGAGGTGTATAGCCTCACTTCCAACGTCCCGCCTCTCACGTCTTACCTTTTTCCACCTCATGACGACCCGCCGCGCCTTTCTTTCTGCCACGAGTGCCGCCACCCTCACAGGCTGCGAATTGCTGCGATCCCGATCGGGCGGGGACTACATCGATGCGCATGTGCATGTGTGGACGCCGGATGTGGCGCGGTATCCGCTGGCGCGTGGCTACGCGGTGAGTGACATGCGGCCGCCGAGTTTCTCACCGGAGCAGTTGTTTGCCCACTGCCGGCCTGAGGGCGTGCGCCGCGTGGTGCTGATCCAGATGAGCTATTACCAGCAGGACAACAGCTACATGCTGGATGTGATGAAGGCGCATCCGGGGACCTTCAGCGGTGTGGCGATCGTGGACGAGAACGCGCCGGATGTGGCGGCGACGATGGCGAAGCTGGTGAAGCAGGGCGTGCGGGGCTTCCGCATCTCCGCGGGGGCGCAGAAGAACCTTTCGGCATGGCTGGGCAGCCCCGGCATGGCGACGCTGTGGAAGACGGCCGCGGAGCTGAAGGCGAGCGTTTGTCCGCTGATCAATCCGGACACGCTGCCGCTGATGGACAAGATGTGTGAGTGGTATCCGGACACGAGCGTGGTGATCGATCATTTTGCCCGTTTGGGGATGGCTGGACCGCCCAAAGAATCCGACGTGGCCGCGCTGCTGAGGATGGCTCGACATCGCCTCACGCATGTGAAGGCGAGCGCGTTTTATGCGCTGGGAGCGAAAAAGCCGCCCTACCTCGACATGGGGCCGCTCATCCGCCGGGTGCGGGATGCCTTTGGCCCCCAGCGGGTGATGTGGGCGAGCGACTGTCCTTTCCAGGTCGATCCGGGACATAACTACCACGATTCCATTGCGCTGATTCGTGACCGGCTGGATTTCCTGACGGAGTCGGACAGGGCCTGGATGCTGCGCGGGACGGCGGAGAAGGTGTTCTTCTCGTGAAAGTCCTGCGGCAACGTTTCAGGTTTCATGGAACTTTGAACTCGAAACTCACCCCTTCTGCGGCCAGCGCGGGTAGCCGCTGATGTGGACGTTGTCGCCCATGGGCATGACTTTGGTGTGATCGAGCTCAACAGAGGCGGGCAGGGCGGGCCCGGCGAGAGAGGGGCGGCCGCCACCGCAGAGCAGGGGAGCGATGTACCAATGGACTTCATCGACGAGTTGCTCACGAAAAGCATGACCTAGAATGATGCCGCCGCCTTCGATGAGCACGGTGACCACACCGCGCTCGCTGAGCTGGCGCAGCACGTCCCGGAGCTCGATGCCCTGCATGATCAGCGTGCGCTCCTTGTAGGCATCGGTGAACAGATGGCTGTCCGCCGGAATCTCACCACTGCGGGTGAGAATGACCCGCCAGGGCTGCTCCTTGCCGGTGGCGGCGCAGCCATCACGCAAGGTCAGGCGCGGATTGTCCTTCCGCACGGTTTCGCCACCCACGAGGATGGCATCGGCACGCAGACGCAGGCGGCGGCCATGAACGCGGGCGGCATTGCTGGTCAGCCACTGGCTCTCTCCCGCCGGGCGGGTGATGCGCCCATCGAGGCTCTGACCAGCTTTGGCAATAACATAGGGAATGCCAGTGGTGATCCATTTGGCAAAGGGCCGGATGAGATCGCGGCATTCCTCAAGGAGTGTGCCAGATTTCACACTGATGCCGGCGAGGACGAGAATGTCCCGCGCTCGCTGGTGATGAGCGGGATTGGGATCATCGGCTCCATAGACCACTCGGCGGATGCCGGCGGCCTGGATGGCCTCGGTGCATGGACCGGTGCGGCCATGGGTGCAGCAGGGCTCGAGCGTGACGTAAATGGTGGCGCCGGGGAGGAGCTTCGGATGATTCGTCTTGGCATCTTTGATCGCCTCGATCTCGGCATGCGGGCCGCCTGCCCTGGCATGGAAGCCCTGACCGATGACGCGATCCTGGGCCACGATGACAGCACCAACCGGCGGATTCGGGCTGGTGAGGCCGACGCCGCGTTTGGCTTGGTCGATGGCTTGGTGCATCCAGCGGGCGTCGGAGTCGATTCGGTCGGAGAAAGGCATTGAGAAAAGCTTTTTAATCAAGATCAGGCCCTTTTGGCAATGGGATGATTTTATAATAACCGTGAAGCTTGCCTCGCCTGCTGCCAGCGGCGAGATTGAAGACCCCGGCGTGAAACTCTTCGAAAAAGCCTCCCTTTACCGCGAACTGGCCAAGCTGGCAGGGGCATCGTTTCATCTGGACCGCACGCTGGAACTGCTGCTGGGCCAGCATCCCTCCCACGCTCGGCGCAGCTGGCTGCAAGGCCTGCAGAAGGGCCTAGCCGCGGGGCAAAGTGTGGCTGAGGCGGTGGGAACACACAACGCGGCCCTCTCCGATGGCTTGGAGATCACCTTGATTTCCGCCGGGGAACGCAGCGGGCGGTTGGCGGATGCCTTCGGCCATCTGGCGCGGTATTTTGAAGCTTGGGAACTGAGCCTGCGCCAGATGCGTGGCGCGATGATCTACCCCTTGGTGCTGGTACATTTCGGCGTGATGCTGCCGGAACTCCCCGCCATCGTCACCGACAGCATGCAGGCCGGGGAGTCTCATCCGGTGAGACGGCTCGTGCTCACGCTCTTGGTGCTGTGGCTCGTCATGCTGCTGCTCCTCATGGGCTGCAGATGGCTCTCCCGGAAGGGCGTCGAATCCGCCGCGCTGGAGAGCTGGCTGTGGCGCATCCCGCTCATCGGCAGCGTGAGGCGTCACTGGGCGCTAGCCCGCTTTTCCCAGGTGTTTCACGCCTGCCTGCTGGCCGGCATGCGCATGACAGAATGCATGCAACTCTCTGGCGAGGCGGCGCACAGCGGCGTGCTGCGCCAGGCCTCGGAGGAGGCGGCAAAAAAGATCGCGCAGGGAGAAAGGATCGCCGGGGCGATGGCGGATGTGCATGGTTTCCCCATCACCTTTGTCCATGGCGTGGCAACGGCCGAGGAGGCGGGCACGCTGGATCGAGAGATGAACTCGTGGGCCGCCGCGGAAATGATCGATGCTCAGGAATCTCTCCAGCGTGCCAGCGCCTGGCTGCCCAAGCTCTTCTATGCGGGCGTGGTGTTGTATGTGGCCTGGCGTATCATCCACCTGTTCGCTGGCTATTACGGCGAGATCGGACGGCAGCTGGAGGCGATTTGAGCCTTTTTCAAGATGCCGCTGCCTGAGGCTTGAGCAGCCCACGACGCACCATGAACTCCTCGGCGAGCGAACGGTAAGCTACTGCCCCGCGGCCACTGGGCTCATACTCGATGATGCTTTTTCCAAAGCTGGGCGCCTCGCCGAGACGGACGGTGCGCGGGATGACGGTGTTATAGACGACCTCGGCAAAGTAATTGCGCACATCATTGACGACCTGGTTGGCGAGATTCGCTCGACTGTCGAACATGGTCATGATGATGCCTTCGAGCTGCAAATTGGGATTGGCACCGCAATCGCGGATCTGCTGGACGACGTTGACGATCTTCGAGAGGCCTTCGAGGCCGAAGTACTCGCACTGGATGGGCACGAGGAGCTCGTCGGCCGCGGCCAGCGAGCTGGTCATGAGCACGCCAAGGCTCGGCGGGGTGTCGAGGATGGCGTAGTCAAAGTGGCCGCTCAGGCGGATCGGCTCCAGCACCTCCCGCAGGCGGGCCAGATGGTTGCCACTCTGCGCGAGCTCGATTTCACAGCCCGCGAGTTCTTGGTGCGAGCGGATGATGCTCAGATTGGGGAGCCGGGTGCTGCGGATGAACTGTTTCGGGTCCTCGCCCTCAACGAGGGAAGGATAAAGGCTGCCACGTTCCTCCTGCGCTAGGCCGAGGCCGCTGGTGGCATTGGCCTGCGGATCGAGATCGACGAGCAGCACCCGCACACCGCGCTGAGCGAGGCAGGCGGAGAGATTGACGGCCGTGGTCGTCTTTCCGACCCCGCCTTTCTGATTGGTGATGGCAACGATCCGCATGATGAGAATGATTCCGTTTGAGAAAAAAGCTGAGTGTGGCGAGAAACCGATCGCCGCGCCAGAAAAGAAATGCGCGAGGCGAAGATGCCGATGGGAATTTGAGGCTGACAGCGTCCGCGGTTGTTGCTAAACAGCCAACCATGCGTCTTTCAACCAGCGTGCTTGCACCGATGCTCCTCCTGGGCATTGCGCCCACGGTGTGCGGACAGCAGATGCCGCAGGTGGTGGGCCTGGGCGACTTCAATACGAGTCAGGTGGTACTGGAAGCCGTGGCGGGCGGGGCGGGGCAGACAGGCAGTGTGGCTCTGTTTCGCGGGACGGACGGTGAGCACGGGGATGAGGTATGGATCGTGCAGGGCGGAGCGGCGCGGCTGGCTCTGGATGTGCGACCGGGGCCGGAGTCGAGTGATCCGGTCGGTTTCGCACCGCTGGGGACGGCGTATTTTACCTGCGTGGCGGATGATGGCGTGACGGGTCCCGAGGTGCGGGTGTTTGATTCGAATGGATATCGGAGAACCGATGGCTGGGCGATGACCGATCTGCGTTCAGGTGCCCATCATACGGCTCCGGTGCTTCTGGGCAGCGGCCATGGCCTCGTGTGGTATGCGATGGATGATTTTGACACGGCTGAAAACGCCTCACAGTCGGTGTGGGCCTTTTCGGTGAACCAGCCACCGCAGCGGCTGGGGAGCTATGAGCGTGGCACGGTGCAGCAGGCCTCCGTGGTTCCTGGCACATCCCGCTTGTGCTTCATCGCGCGGAGGCATTTTGAGAGTGATCTGAGTCTCTTCACGGTGGATGGCATCCAGCAGGCGTTGAGATGCGGGTCCATGGGCAGTGCCACCGAGGCGGAGCCTCTGCCCGAGCCTGCGTATGCGGCGACGAGCACGTTTGTGTGCTTCCGGCAGGTTTACGGGGGGGGCTCCCTGATCGCCTTTCATTTTGCGAACCATCAGATTGTCATGCTCCAGGCGCTTGGCCCCTCGGTCACGCCCTGGCTTGCCTCGAATGGCACGGATCGTGTGTGTTTCGCAGGTCATGATTCCGCCCATGGCATCGAATTGTGGTCAACGCAGGGCACGCCGGCTACCACGCAGCGGGTGAGCGATCTCGCGGCAGGAGCGGCGAGCAGCTATCCCAGCCGCATTCAAATGACCCCGGGTGGGCAGAGTGTTTTTTTCCAAACGGGTGCGGAAGAAGGTAGTCGCAGCCTTTACTATGCCTCGCGTGCCTTTGACCTGCCGAGCTTTCAACTGCTTTCCAACAAGGCGCACCTTGGAAGCAACTTCACCATGGTCTCCCATGATGAAATGGCCTTCACGGCCCCCAGTGGAGGCGACTACGATCTTTGGCTGGGAGATGGCAGTTCAGGCCTGCTGAGCCTTTTGGATACCGATTCGACCCTCTTCCGGCTGTGGCGTCCTGCCGCTGCCGGGTCCTCCAGCCGCGGGCTGAACTGGCTGGCCGAAACGAGCACGCAGTATCGGATCAGGGTTTTGGGCAGTGGTTCGCAGCGGGCCACGGTGCTGAGCATGACCAAGCCATCCTCAGACGGCTATGTGCCGGTGGCTTTCCAGGGGGCACCGGCCAGTCAGGTCTATGTCGTCGGACAGGATCATGATTCGCAGCGCTGGCTCTGGCGATTCGATGGCACGCTGATGAACGCCTCACCTCAGTTCATCTCACTGCAACCCACTTGGGCTTACCCGCTAGGCTCCGCCTCCAGTCATCCGGCTGACTTTTTCGAGATTGATGGGCAGTTGGTGTTCAGCGCCATCCCGGATGGCGGCCGGCGCGTGCTGTATTTTTCTCACACAGGTGAGAATCAGAGCTTTCAAGTAGTCGGTAACCTTGGAGGGAATCTCAATCTTCCAGGCGCGTATGAGGTGGACGAGGTGGTGAAGCTCGGTTCGCAGTTGTTTTTCACCGGCATGGCTCCGGATCAGCCAGGCGCGGCCCGTCGACTTTTTCGGGCACGATACGCTCCCGCGGAGGCGGTCAATGGCGGTGTGATTTCGGAAGCGGTGACGGAATTTGGCCAGCCTGTGGAGGCACAAAAACTGGTCGTGGCGGCGGGAAAGGTTTTTTTTCAGACCTCGGGCACCACGACAGACACCCTGCGATGCGTCGATGCCTCGTTGAATCTCGTCACCCTTGGAGTCTTCGCCAAGGACAGCCTCGGCGAAGGCATCTCCGACCTCGTAGGCTCGCCGAGCCGGCTGTTTTTTTCGGCGGTCGCCACGAGCGGGCCCTCGGAAGGGCAGCGCACGGTTTGGAGCACCGAAGGGCTGGAGACGGCGCCTACCAACCAGCCCTTCCCGCCACTCCCCCGTGCCCGTTCGCTGGGCCTGTTGGGCTCAAACGTGGTGTTCTGGACCGCCAATGAATTCAATTTTCGGCAATGGATGTGGTCAGGAAACGCCGCCGATGAGCCGGTGCTGGTTTTGCAGGGTCCTCTTCGAGAGCAGCCGGTGGCCAGCCGTGACTGGCGGAGGCCTGCGGGCATCGAAAACGAGGGACGTTTCTATTTCTGCGACGAACTCGGCAGACTTGCCTGGTCCACCGCCTCCGGCCAATACGACGCTTTCTACGGCAACTCCCAATCCCAGGTCCTACCGGAACACCTCAGTTCCTTCGGCGGCCAGCTTCTGTTCCATTCGCTCCAGCGGGACGGGGGATACTGGCGCACCTACCGCTGGGCAGCTTGGGCGCCAAACACCTTGCTCGGTGGGGCACGCCCCGGTCCCATGTTTCAGCATGGCGGGCAGGTGTGGTTTTCCCGATTGACGCCGGGAAATCCACCCGACGCCACCGGCTTGAGTTCTTCTGATGGGCTCACGATTTCCAATCAGGCTCTCATGCTCGCCCCTCGTCAGGCGACGGTCATGAGGGCGGCGGGGACCTATCGCGGCCACTTGGTACTGCCCGCGAGTGCTGGCTCGGGGCATTACGGCATCGAACCCTGCATCCTGAACACCCCGCCCGCGGTGCCCATGCCTCCCACGCTCCAAGGAGCGCGAAAGGAACAGCCTTTCTCCTTCTCCTACGCTCAACTCATCACAGGAACGGTCAACGATGCGGAGGGCGACACCGTTTCACCTCCAGCGATCACCCCTCCCACCGTCGGCACGTTGAAACGCAACGGACTGGTCATCACCGCGGAAACCGCCATCCTGCCCGGGGATACCTTTGAGTGGACGCCACCCGCGGCCCCCATCGGCAATGTGGAGGTGGTCCACCTCGTCCACCGTGATCCCTGGTCCACCACCGAGACTCCGGTGCTCATCCGCGTCGAAACCCCGCACGATGAATGGACGCAGCTGCATTTCGCGCCCACCCAGCTCGTCGATCCGCTCGTGAGCGGGCCGCAGGCCGATGCGGATGGGGACGGCACCAGCAACGCGCTCGAGTTTCTCTTTGGCCGCCTGCCTCAGGAGCGGGAAGGGGAGGCTGGCTGGTCGCTCACTTCGACGACCCCTGCACCTGGGCAGCGGCGGGCCGTGTTCACCTTCAAACGGGTCGCCGTACTGCCGGCAGGAACCACCGTGCTCATCGAGCAGTCGGAGGATTTGCTGAATTGGGGAACGGTGGCCGAAAAGCTCGAAAATGCCGCCTGGACCTTCCCGGTGACGGGCGTGAGCGTGGAGGAGGCGGCGCTCGTGGACGGTCGTATCGACACCCGGGTGGCCATCGAGGAAAGCACCGACTTGAACCGCTTCCTGCGCCTGCGTCTCGTGCTGCCGTGAAGCCGTAACGGATGCCGTCAGAAAGCCACCGCGCAGAGGTGGGGGATCGCTAACGGTCCAGGCGTATTCGCCAGAATGCGGGAAGGCATTCTCGTTCTGGCGAACGAGCCGACGACCATTCCGCGCCCCGATTCCTGGGTTGAAGTCCACCGCATTTGGCGGCAACCAACCCGCCATGGAAATCACGGAAAGCTGGCTGGCACAAATCGGCGGATGGCAGGCGATCAAGGCGGCGAGGTCGCTCGTGGCCGCCGGGCATGTGGCAGTGAGTCAAAACCAAGGTGGCCTCATCCGCGGCTCGGCTGGGGCGGGGAAGATGAAGTTCGCCTGCGGCCTGCGCATCCGCTCCCGCACCGATGTGGACAACCTCTGCACCTGCCCCATGGCCCGCCGCAGCGGCATGATGTGCGAGCATTCGCTGGCCGTCGCTCTCGCCACTCTGCAAAAGGTCGCGCCATCCAGTCAATCCGGTCAATCAAGTCAACCCAGTCCGCCCAAGCCGCCGGATGCCCCAAAAATCCTCACCATCCCCGGCCAGTATTCGATTTTCCTCCCGGAAGTGCTCCGCGAGCCGCTCGGGGTGCTGGTGAAGCACGACGTCAACGGCAGCGAGACCTCCCGCCTCGCCGCCTGGCTGGCCGGGCAGGGGATCGCGAAGCCGCAGACGGTGCCGCTCTCGCTCCGCGGACCACAGGCGGAGGCCTTTCTGGAAGTGCTCGGCGAGCACCCACGGGTGTTTGTAGGCAAACCGGGCCCCAATGCCCGTCCGATCCAAATCGCTGCAGAACCGCGGCGCATGCCGCTGGTGATCGAATCGGCCCCGAACGGCCAAATCCAGCCGCAATTGGCCCATCCGGGCTTCCGGCAGGTTTTTGGACCGTGGTGGCTGTGTGGCGAAACCATGGTGCTTTTCCGCGTTTCGGCCCCGGCAAGCCTCTGGAGTGCTTTTGGCACGGTCCAGCCGCTGAAATGGCTGGTCGCGCATCGCGAGACGTTGGACGAGGCTTTCCAGGTCGAGCTGCGGGGCGATCTGCTGAGCGGTTTCCACGTCCTGCCGGTGCCGCTGACCTTTGAAGTCACGCTCGAAGGCTCGCTCCAAGCCGTCGAGGCCCGGCTGGCAGCCCGCTTTGGCGAAACGACGTGGCCCATCCTGCCGCAAGGCGTCGCCAGCACGACCGCCGCAGTGTCCTTTCCGCTCGTCGATCCACAAAACGCGGCCTGTTTCTACCTGCGGGACGAATCGGCCGAGCGGCGCATGGTCGGCCGACTGGAATCGCTCGGGTTCCGGGCCTCCGACCGCGGACACTGGCTCATGCAGGGTGGGGACGCGGTCCTGAAATTCTATGCCTCCGACCTCCCCCGGCTGCGAGAGCAGGCCACCCTTTTGGAGGGGGATCGCTGGCGCACCGTGACCCGCAGCGTGCAGCGTATCCAGCCGAAAACCGTGGTCCACGAAGGCGGTGGCGGGAGCGGACAGGACTGGCTCAGCATGGAGTTTGCCTACCAAGCGGCGGACGGGTTCCGGCTGCCGCGGAACGACATCCTGCGAATGATACGCAGCGGCCAAAAATCGGTGCAGGGCAGGGATGGGAAACGTTACATTCTGGATGCCGAGGCGGTCGAAGAATTGGAGGAAACCCTTCGCGATGTCCCCCTTCAACTCACCCCGGAAGGCGCCCGCATCCACCGGGCTCACGCCGCCTACTTTCAAGGCGAAAATGTAACGCCTATAGAGAATCCTAAAGCCTCGCAGGTAAAGGCGGTGCTGGCAGGTTTAAATGTAACGTTTAGGCCGTATCAAATCGAAGGCTTCGAATGGCTCCTCGCTCGGGCTCAGTCGGGCCGCGGTGGCATTTTGGCCGACGACATGGGCTTGGGAAAAACCCTGCAAGCGATCGCCCTCGTTTCAGCCTGTCGGAACGGTCCCAGCTTGGTCGTTTGCCCCAAATCCCTGCTGGGGAACTGGCGCTCCGAATTTGAGCGATTTGCCCCCGCGATCCAAGTCATCGTGGTGAGCGGTTCTGGGCGGGAAAAAGCCCTGGAATCCATGAACGTGAATTCCGTGTTAATTACCTCTTATCCATTGATTAGCAGAGATTTAGCCTTTTACACCAAGCAGGATTTTGAACTCATTCTACTCGACGAAGCCTCCGCCATCAAGAACCCTGACACTGAAGCGGCTAAAGCGTTACGTTCTTTGAGGGCAAAAGCCCGATTCGCCCTCACCGGAACGCCGCTGGAGAACGGTGTGCGCGACCTGTGGTCGGTGATGACTTTTGCGTTACCTGGGTATCTCGGCAGCCGTGACAATTTCAAAGAACGCTTCGAGCAGCCCATCGCCGGCAGCCTCGCTTCACCGGCTGGCCAGCAGGCTGCCGCCCGGCTGCGAAAACTGATCCGTCCTTGGTTCCTCCGGCGGACGAAAAAACAGGTCCTTCGGGACCTTCCCGAGAAGATCGAACAGGTGCTGTGGTGCGAACCCAGTCCGGCTCAGGCTGAGGTTTATCGCCGGGTGCTCGAGGAGGGCAGGGACGAGATCAAGGCCGCTCGCCGCAGCGGGGGGCAGAACGGCGCCCGCATGACCATGTTCACGGTGCTGCTCCGCCTGCGTCAGGTCTGCTGCGACCTCCGCCTGACGGGTCTTTCATCTGAAACGCTCAAAGGGTTAGAGGCGGATGATCTTTCCGGGAAATGGCCGGCGCTCCGAGAGCGGCTGGATGCCATTCTCGAATCGGGTGGCAAAGTGCTCATTTTCAGTCAGTTCGTGCAGTTTTTGAAACTTATACGTAACCACCTAGACGTTACTAAAGCACCGTATTGCTATCTCGACGGCCAGACGCAGGACCGCGAGGGCGAGGTGAAGGCTTTCCAGACTCAACCGGACAAGCGTGTCTTTCTCATTAGCCTCAAGGCGGGCGGCTACGGCCTCAATTTGACGGCTGCTGACCATGTCATCCTAGCTGACCCGTGGTGGAATCCGGCGGTCGAAGCCCAGGCCATCGACCGTGCGCATCGTCTCGGCCAGCAGCGCGTCGTTCACGCCTTTCGTCTCGTCACCCGCGGCACCGTTGAGGAGCGGATTTTAGCCCTTCAAGTCAAGAAACGGGGCCTGATCGAAGCCACGGTCGAGGATGACACCGCGGTGATGGCCGGTCTGACTGGCGAGGACCTGGAGAGCTTGCTGGACGTCTGATCGCTGGCGTTCGCTCTGTTCCACCCCATATTACATGCATTGTATGTAGTTTAGAAAAAGCCCAGCGGCCCCTTGGGATCGGTCATAAATCAGGTGTCTCTAGGCCTGCCATGGTCCATTCATGGTTCTCATGATCCTCCGCGCCCGCCAACATGTGCTCGAGTTCCCACGCCGTCCGCTGGTGATGGGCATCGTGAACATCAATGATGATTCGTTCTGCGGCGATGGCACTCTCGACCCCTCGGCCGCCCTCGCGCAGGCCGAGCAGCAGCTTCGCCATGGTGCAGACATCATCGACATCGGTGCGGAAAGCGCCCGCACCAATCGCGAGGCCATCAGCGTGGACGAAGAAATCGACCGTTTGAAGCCTTTTCTGGCTCGTTGGCCGGAACTCAGGGCGCGGCACAACACCCCGTTGCTCTCGATCAACACCTGGCGGTCCGATGTGATCGCGGAGGTGCTGCCGCATGGTGGTGACCTCATCAATGACATCAGCGGCCTGCCTGATGCCTTTAACGCCAGACTCTGCGCGGAGCATGGCGCGGCCTTGTTGATCATGCACAGCGTGGGCCAGCCGAAGGTGCCCCACACCCATGTGGCCTACGGCAGCATCATGAACACACTGGAGAGCTTCTTTGAACAGCGGTTGGTCATGGCGGAAAGCGTGGGCTTGAGTCGCGAGCACATTCTGCTCGACCCGGGTATCGATTTTGCGAAGCAGCGGGCTGACAATCTCACCATCTACCGCGACCTGGAGCGACTGCACCGTTTTGGCCGGCCAGTTTTGCTGCCGGTGTCACGCAAAACGGTGATTGGCGAGGTCTTGGGCGTGCCCGCCTTGGAGCGGGACGCGGGCACGGTGGCCTGCATCGCCGCAGGCATGAGCCGTGGAGCTCAGCTCTTTCGCGTCCACCATGTGCAAGCTGCAGTACAGTCGGTCAAAATGCTGTGGTCGGTGTCGCAATCGGCCTGATCAGCGGCCTTCACCAGCCTCTGGGGTGAGTTTTTGGAACACCCGCGGCAGCGCATCACCAAACGCCGGCTCAAGGTGCATGCCAGGCACGTTTTTCACCCTCTCCAGCCAAATCTGCCGTGGCACGATCGGCTGCCAGAAGTCCCGCCAGCCGAAGGCGGCCTGCGCGTGGCCGCGGAGCAGCAGCATGGCCTGGCCATTTTTGCCACAAAAGTGCGTGGTGAGCACCAGCGTGCGGTCACCCGCCGGTGGATGAAGCAGGGAGATGCCCGGCAGATCGCGCCAGAGCGCGGGATCGCCGCCCAGCGCATCGAGCAGCGTGGGCAGCAGATCGAGGTGGGAGGCCCGGGCCACTTCCGGCCCCCTGCCCTGGGACATCGATTGGGGCCACTTGATGAGGATGGGTACGCGGGTTTGCGGCTCGTTCAGCATGGTGCCGTGAAACCAGCTCCCCTGCTCTTTGAACTCCTCGCCATGATCGCCGGTGATGATGACGATGGCGTCGTCATAACGCCCCTGTGCCTTCAGCCAGCTGATGAACTCCGCGAGCTGCGCATCCACCCAGGCGACGGAGTTCCAGTAGCGGTTCACAATGCGCCTCACCTCGTCCGCGTCCGGCCGCATGGGAAAAATCGGATTCTGCTCAAAGTCAGCGAAAGGCGGCTGAAAGCGGGTGCCCCACTTGTAGTTGTAGTGCGTGGCATCGAGCCCGCTGATGGCCAGCAAGCCGCCGGCGGCACGGCTCAGGACGCTGTTTTTCAGGCGGTCCAGCAGCCGCGCCTCGCGCTCCGGCACCTTGAAGAAGTTCTCCGAGCTATCGCGATTCACATGCTCCATGACATCGGCCTCGGTGGGATGACCGAAGTTCGTCTGCACCATCTCCATGTAGCTGAAATCGTTCACCAGGCGGGTTTCGACGCGGTAGCCGGAGGCCTTCAGCACAGCGGGCAGGGCCAGCATCCTCTTCTCCTCGCGTCCTTCGTTAAAAAAGAGCGGCAGTCTCCCGCTCAGGATGGAGAACCAGGACTGATGCGTCACGTTCGACGCGGCCCAGGTCTCGCCCAGCGGCTGGCATGCCTCGTCGCGAAAGCGGCATAAAAAGGGTGCGATCTCCGGCTTCAGCGCATCGGCGCGGAGCGATTCGATCATGAAGAAAAACACATCGGGTTTGGTGCGCAGTGGCTGGGGAGCGACCAGTACCTTCGGATTCTGAAACACCGCGTCAAAACCACGCAAACCGGGCGCGGGTTCGAGCCAGGTCATGCGCCGCGGGTAGGTTTTGCGCTCCCACCACAGCCACTCGCGGTCCTTGAGCACCGAGCCTGCGAGTTGATCGACCTGCAAGGCAAGCCACGCCGCCGCGCCCAGCCACACCAGTCGTCGCGGGCTGGCACGCCAGCCACGCTGGCGCGAAAACCAGGCACAAAACGACGTCACCGCCACCACGGCCAGCCCGGTGCCGAGCAAACGCAGGGCGGTGCCGGCATTCCATTCCACGCCTCCGGCCGCCCAGGCACGCTCCAGCTCGAAGCGCCCGCCCACCTCCAACTCGCCAAACATCTCCACCATGCCCTTGCCCCACCACAGTTGCAGCCAGGTGTTGACCACCACGAGCAGCGGCGCGGTGGCGACCACGCTCCAGGCCATCCAGCGGCCTGGAGCCGGGACTAGCCGGTTGTGAGCCGTGAGCAAGGCCCACACGCCGGTGGCAAGGATGAGGTGGGTCAAAAAGCGGGCCAGGAGGCAATCCGCGGCAGCCCCAGGCCCCGCGGGAGCCTCGCGCAGCAACGCCGCATCGCAGGCCGTGCCGATGAGCACCCACAGCACGCAAAAGGCCGCGTTCCAGGGCTCGCGCCGACGCCAAAAGGCACCGAGCGCCTTCCCCAGGACCTCGAAACGACCGAGGAAGCTCAGAACCAGCCAGCCGGCCCAAACCGCCAAAAAGGCCCAAAATGCCAGGGCGGGCAGCCACGGGGTCCACGCCGCGCCCCCAAGCAACAAAAGGCCGGCGCTGCCGAAGCGGCGGCCGCGCCGCACCACCCTGCCCCAGGTGCCGCCGAGCAGGCTGCCCAGCAGCGCAGCTTGCACCGCCTCTTGAGCCTCGATGAGCACATGACCGGGCTTGGTCCGCAGATCGGTTCCGAGCCATGGCACCGTCCAGTCATGCCAGAAAGCCGCCAGCAAGCCCGCGACCGCCCCGGCCCAAGCCAGCAGCTGCCATCCCCTGCCCTCGTTGAACGTTGGATCGTGCGGGCTCATGCGATTGGCGGCGCGGCCGCGACCCGTTGCAGGCCGGCGCGGAAGTCTCCAACGCCCATGCCCCTGCCCGGGCGCGGCTGCTCCGGGGTTGCGTGCAGCACCCGACCGTGACCATCGTGGTCAATGAGGAGGCATTTCATAAGGAGATCGAATGGGAAGATTCGAACGGCTTGTCCACATCGTTTCTCAAAATGAATGCCTGAAATCCCCCCCGCCGCTGGCAATCGGGCAGCCATTTTGAGAAACGCTCTAACATGCAGGCCTGGCCACCTCCCAAGTCGGCCTTCCAACGAGTCATCCATCGATCTGTTCATGGCGTTTGGACCCGTTCGCGCAGGAGTGTCATTGACACGGCGGGGAGCTGAAAGGCCCATGGGCAGTCGCAGCCCTCCGCGCTCTGGCTCTGACTTCGGTCACGTTGAGGGCGTGGCACGCGGGTCAGCTCTGGCGTGCCCGGATCGCCAGCAGGTCCTTCATGACGTGGTTCAGCTTGCCGCTCCACTCGGCCGTGCCGAAGGCATCGTGCAGCGTGCGGTAGAGCGCATGCAGTTCACGATAAACGGCCACGTTTTCGGGAATGGGATAATACACCTTCTCGCGGATGGCGGTGACTTTGCTTTGGAGGTCCTGCCAAGTGCCCGCTCCGGCGGCGGCGGCTCCGAAGATGGCCGCGCCGAGGGCGCAGGTCTGCTCGCTCTGACTGACTTTCATCGGCTTGCCAAGGATGTCAGCGTAGATCTGCATGAGCGTGGCATTCTTGATGGAGAGACCACCCGTGTTGATGACCTCCTCGATCTTCACGCCGTATTCCTCGACTCGTTGGATGATGGTCAAAGCCCCAAACGCCGTCGCCTCAATGTAGGCGCGGTAGATTTCGTGCGCCTCGGTGTGCAGCGTCTGGCCGAGCAGCAGGCCGGTGAGGCGCACATCGACGAGGATGGTGCGATTGCCGTTGTTCCAATCGAGCGCGAGCAGGCCCGTGGCACCCGGTTTCTGGCCTTCCATGGCTTTTTCCATGTTCACGAATTTCTCGCCGGTGGTCTTGCCGTAGCTTTCGGGCACGAGGTGATTCACCAGCCAGAGGAAAAGATCGCCCACGGCACTCTGACCGGCCTCGATGCCGTAGTAGCCGGGCAAGACGCTGCCATTCACGATGCCGCACACGCCGGGGATGTCGGCGAGCGGTTGGTTCGTGGGGGAAATCATCAGGTCGCAGGTGCTGGTTCCGAGAATCTTCACCAGGGTGCCCTCTTGGATGCCCGCACCGACCGCGCCGGTGTGCGCATCGAACGCGCCGACGCACACGGCGGTGCCTTCCTTCAACCCAAGACGCTTGGCCCACTCGGAGCATAGTTCTCCGGCCTTCGTGTCGGTGGTGTGAGCTTCGGCATACAAGCGATCACGCAGGTCGGCGAGTTTCGGGTCGAGCTTGGCGAGAAATTCCTTGTCTGGCAGGCCACCCCATTCGCGGCTGAACATGGCCTTGTGACCGGCGGCGCACACGCTGCGCTTCAAGGTGAGCGGATTGGTGTTTCCGGTCAAGACGGCCGGAATCCAGTCGCAATGCTCGACGAAGCTAAAAGCGGCTTCGAAGACCTTTTCGTCCACCCGGCGCAAACGCAGGATCTTGCTCCAAAACCATTCGCTGGAGTAAATGCCGCCGCATTTGGCGATGATGTTTGGCCGCATCTCATGACCGAGCTTGGTGATCTCCGCGGCCTCGGCATGGCCGGTGTGATCTTTCCACAGCCACACCATGGCGTTGAGGTTGCTCTTAAATTCCGGCAGCAAACCGAGTGGCGTGCCGTCCTGGTTCACCGGGATCGGCGTTGAGCCCGTCGTGTCAATGCCGATGCCGACAACCTGCGCGGCATCGAAATCGGCGATTTTGGCCTTTGCCTGCTCCAACGCCCCTTTCA
>JBJONJ010000677.1:0-3504 GCA_046051905.1 Verrucomicrobiota bacterium | reverse complement strand
GACGGTGTTGATCGAAGGTGCCACGCAAATCGAGATCCTCTCGGCCTGGGAAGCGCGTTGTGTGAGCGGTCGCGTGCGCGTGCGTGTGCCACCCGCCGCGAAGGGCTTCCTCATGCATGCGCCGGATGTGAAGCTGGAGGACCTAGGCACGGAGTTCGCGCTGAATGTGACGGGCAAGGACAGCGCGGTGCATGTTTTTGATGGCGAGGTCATCGCGCATACGAAGGACAAAGCGCCCGCGAGTCTGAAAGTGGGCATGTCATTGGCCTCCACGACGGCGGGTGTATCGCCGCAGGATTTCCTTCCCATCAGCGAACTGCAAGGGCTGATCCGCCAGCGCAAGCAACGTCGTTTTCAGCAATGGCAGGCGTGGTCGGAAGGAACGAGCAAAGACCCGCGTCTCATTGCTTATTACACCTTCCAGCATGCGCCGGATGATCGTTGGGACAGGCTGGTGAGCAACTTGGCAGCCCCTCAGCTAAAGCAGCGTGCTGGCGGTGCTGTCGGTGCTCAGTGGACACAAGGTCGCTGGCCTGCAAAGGAAGCGCTGGAGTTCAAGCGGCCGGGCGACCGTCTTCGCTTGAATCTCGATGGCAGTTACACGGCGCTCACCTTGTCTGCCTGGGTGAAGGTGGACAGCGTGGACAAGAAATACAACTCGTTGCTGCTAACCGATGGTTACGACAACGGCGAACCGCACTGGCAGATCTATGAAGACGGCAGCCTCATGTTCTCCATCATCTATCGACCTGATGGGATCACACTCGGCGGAGACTGGAACCAGATCTATTTCTCCAAACCTGTCTTTGGTCCAGACAGCCTGGGGCGCTGGCATCACATCGCGGTGAGTTATGACAATCAAAGCGGGCAGGTCATCCAATACTTCGATGGAGCCGAGGTCAGCCGTGAGGTGTCGAAGCTGCATCACGCCGGACGCCCGATCAGCTATGGACCGTGCGAACTCGGCAACTGGGGACTGCCAACCCAAGGTCATCCGTTCCCCATCCGCAATCTCAACGGGGCGATCGACGAGTTCGCCATCTACGCCGCCGTGCTTAGCGGGGCGGAAATCCAGTCCATCTTTGAAAACGGCAATCCCAAATGAGGCTGCTTCTATCCCTTCTCCTTCTTCCATTACTCGCTCCTGCACGTGAACCCTTGGTGGAATGCGACCTTGTCGGCGTTTTCCCGCCTCACGCCAGTTGGCGCGCCATCAGCTCCGGCCATGCGGGCTGCGAGGGCGCACAGTGGGTCGGCGACACGCTGCACTACGCCGCGCATCATGACGGCTTCGCCTTCAAATGGACCGAGGCCACCGGTCTCGTCGTCTGGCGCAAGGACTCGCCCGAGGCCACCAGCTTCCGTCCCGATGGCGCGGGCGGCTTTTATGTCGTGGAGCAGACCACGCGGCAGCTCACCCGCTGGAACGCCCAAGGAGAGCGTGTGGAAGTGCTCGCGGATACCCTTGAGGGCAGAAAGCTCAATCGCCCCAACGATGTCATCGTAAAGTCCGACGGCACGCTCTGGTTCACCGATCCAGACTGGCTCTTCAGTCAGCGCCCACAGGAGAAAAAAGAGCTGCCCGGCCAGTTCGTGTTCCGATTTGATCCGAAGACCAAAACGCTCACGAAAGTCGCCGAAGGCTTCGACAAGCCGAACGGCATCGCCTTCTCGCCCGACGAGAAGCATCTCTTCATCTCCGACAGCGGCACGCCGAATGTCTTCCGCTTCCCGGTCAACGCGGACGGCACTTTGGGGCCGCGCGAAGTCTTCGCCACCTTCACCGAAAAAGGCCTCGACGGCCTCGCCCTGTCCCCGCAGGGCCAGCTCTGGGTCTGCACGAAGGACGGCATTCGCATCACCGCCCTGGATGGCAACTCGCTCGGCCTCCTGAAAACCCTAGGCAAGCCCACCAGCATCGCATTCGGCCCCGAAGGCCGCCTCGCCGTGACCACACGGGATGCCTGCTACGTCACCCGATTGAAGTAAATCATTTCTCCACCACTCCACCACTCCACCACTCCACCACTCCACCACTCCACCACTCCATCACTCCATCACTCCATCACTCCATCACTCCATCACTCCATCACTCCATCACTCCATCACTCCATCACTTCATGACTCCATCCACAATCACCCGTCGTTCCTTTCTCAAAACCGCCGCCTTCGCCGCACCGTCCATCGTCGGCCTCAACTCCACCGTCCGTGCCCAAGCCGCCAAAGAAGGCAAACTCGGTGTCGCGCTCTGCGGCCTCGGCGGATTCTCGAAGCAGTCCATCGCCCCCGAGCTGCCGCTGGCGAAGAACGTGTATTTCGCCGGAGCCATTACGGGCGATGCCGCCAAAGGCCGCGAGTGGGCGGCGCAATACGGCTTCCCGGAGAAGAACATCTTCTCTTACGCCGACATGGAAAAGCTCGCGGACTTCAAGGACATCGCCATCGTGCATGTCGTCACGCCGAACTCGCTGCACGCGGAGCACAGCATCGCCGCAGCCAAAGCAGGCAAGCACGTCATGTGCGAAAAGCCCATGGCAACGAGCGTCGAGCAGTGTGAAGCGATGATCGCCGCCGCGCAGGCCGCCAATGTCTATCTCGGTGTGAACTACCGCCTTCAATGGGAGCCGCATCATGTGAAGGCCATCGAGGCGCTGCGCGGTGGCGCGGTGGGCGACCTCTCGAATGGCAACTATGAGTTCTCCTGGGGCTATGCCGCCGGCCTCGCCGATCCGGTGAGAGCCGCGACCATCAAGAAATGGTTGCTGGACCCAAAGATGGCCGGTGGCGGAGCGATGTTCGACACGGGCGTGTATCCCGTGCAGGCCGCGTGTTACCTCACCGGCAAGGTGCCCGTGTCCGTCCGCGCCTTTCCGGCCACGCGGCACAAGGAACTATTCCCCGAAGGCGTGGAAGAAACGATGAGCTTCGAGCTGATGTTCGACGACGGCTTTCAGGCTCTCTGCCGCGCCAGCTACAGCAACAGCTTCCACCAATGCACCACGCTCGGCCCGAAAGGCAGCGTGGAAATCCTCCCCGGAGACAAAGGCAGTGTCTATGGACAAAGCGGTGGCAACAAACCCAATCCGAAGCGCCTCGTGGTGAACAAAAAGGAAGTGCCCGCCGAAGACACGCTCCAGCTCGCCGTGCTCCTCGACGAGTTCGCCAAGGCCATCACCAGCAAGTCGCCCTTCAAAGCCGACGGCGCGATGGGCCTTCGCGACATCCGCATCGTCGAGGCCATCTACGCCTCCGCCAGACAAGGCGGAGCCAGCGTGGCGGTGAAGTTGTGACGCCTTACTATTTCATCGCCACCTTCGCGCTTATCGGCACGAAGTATTCGAAGTAGCCGAGCATCATCTCGTCCACGGTTTGGCTGCCCCATTTGACGAGCTTGGTCGGGTCGGGGTTGGCTTTGTTTTCGGCGCTGTTGTCATACACGGCAGTGATTTTCAGAGTGCTGCCGCGTGGGATGAGCTTGGGCTGTTTGTAGTCGTAGCGGAGCTG
>JBJONJ010000676.1:0-8705 GCA_046051905.1 Verrucomicrobiota bacterium | reverse complement strand
CGATCAGGTGGGGCTTCATGATGCTGCTAGGCTTGGGGCCACAGGAAGCCATGGGGAGGGCTGCTTTGGGCGAGGGGCCCGGCCTGAGGACCGCGGCCACCTTGGGGATGACCGGGGCCTTGACCAGCGTGGGAACCTTCGGTGCCTTGGGGGCTTGGGCGGCTGGCGGGATCTTCACGATCCGAAGGGCGGCGGGCGCTTTCGAAGGTACCGGCTTGATCTGCGGGAGTGTGGCGGCGGTCAGCGCGGTGGTGAGGGTGAGGCTGGAAAGCAGCGTGGCGAGGAGGTGGGGATGGTGTTTCATAGGAGGGCTGATTTGGAAGTGGAACCGGGGTGGTTCACAGGGCAGATGCAGCCCGCGGCGGAACTTGTGCAGAAAGTGGATTTTTTTGGCCTGCCAATCGTCTGGCGTCGGGCGCTGAACCTGCCGCCGAACGCGGCCAGCCGGGTCCCTGCGGCGGTTGGCTGGCAATCTGGCGCGATAAAGCCCCGCTAGGGATGCTTGGCAGGCCTTGGCATGCAGGAGGGGCGGGCAGGGGATGCCCGGGAATGAAACAGCGGATCGCCCCGCTGTTTGGCTCTCCTCGTTTTGGCCCGGCCTGCTCGACAAAGGTTCAGATCCGAAAGCCATGGCTGCCGCCCCGGAGGACAAACTTTTTACATCCATCCGGGTGCATCGATCTGCCGCGTCCGGCATAAAGCGGGCCGTTTGTGTTTAATGAAATGAATTGTTCAACCGCCGACACCATGTCCCACCCATCTGCTGCATCGCCCCAAGCATCCTCCAGTGATCGCCGCTCCTTCCTACGCTCCGTCAGTGGCCTCGGTGCCATGGCGGCGGGAGCCGCGGGCCTGAGTCTCACTCCTTCGACCGCCTCCGCCTTGGAGATCGGCCCTTTGGACGAGGACAAGCGCCGTGCCAACGCCTACAAGCTGAGGATTGAAGCTGCCAAAGCACAGATGGACCTCGACTTCCAGGCCCATCCCTCCACCTCGGACGACACGATCTACCCCAACTTCATCGGCTCCTTCACCAAGGCGCTTCCGCACAATGCCCTCGGCGAAGTGATTCCCTCAGCCTACCACGCGCTGCGCAAAGCGATCAGTGATGGGACGCAGGCCAGTTTCAATGCGATCCCCCTCGGTGGGACGGTCAAGCTCGCCAATCCGCAGGCGGCCTTCTCCTACACGCTCGAAGGTGCGGACTCCCATTACCACGGCATGCCGGCCGCGCCGGCGCTCAGCAGCGCCTGGTGTGCGGGGGAAATGACCGAGGTGTACTGGCGCGCCTGGACCCGCGACATTCCTTTCATCAACTACGCCAGTGACATGCACATCGCCGCGGCCGCAGAAGATCTCAGCGGCCTCAGCGACCTGCGAGCGCCCAAAGCCGGGGCCTGGGTCACAGCCGACACAATCTTCCGTGGGCCGACCTCAGGCGACCTGACGGGGCCGATGATCTCCCAGTTCCTCTACAAAGACATTCCGTTTGGGGCCACCACGATCGTGCAACGCTACCGCACCACCGTGACGGGCAACAATCACATGACGAGCTTTGCTCACTGGCTGGCCGTCCAAAACGGTTCCCCCGCCCCCACGTCTGCCACTCTCGATCCCACGCCGCGCTACATCGCCAATGGGCGGGATCTCGCCGAGTATGTCCATGTCGATTGGTCCTACCAGGCTTTCCAGAGCGCCGCGCTCATCCTTCTGGGCTTCGGCGGCGGAGCACTCGATGACAACAACCCCTACAAAGCCATCGCCAACCAGGGGAATTTCGTCACTTTCGGCGGCCCGATGATCCTCGACCTCGTGGCGCGTGCGGGCATTGCCGGTCTCAAGGCCGCCTGGTATCAAAAGTGGCAGGTTCACCGCCGTCTCCGCCCGGAGGCCTACGCCGGTCTGGTTCACAATCACGTCACCGGTGCCCAAAGCTATCCGCTGCACGCGGACGTGCTGAATTCCGCCGTTCTTCCCCTCCTTCAGGGGGTTTACGGGTCCAGCCTGCTGCCCATGGCCTACCCGGAAGGCTGTCCGACCCATCCGGCCTACCCGGCGGGCCATGCCACCATCGCGGGTGCCTGTGTGACCGTGTTGAAGGCCTTCTTCAAAGAATCCTTCGTGATCCCGTCCCCCGTCCAGTCCGACGCGGAAGGGCTCCATCTTCTGCCATTCGCAGGCGCACTCACCGTCGGGAACGAACTCAACAAACTCGCTTCGAACCTTTCCCTCGGGCGTGACTCGGGCGGCGTCCACTGGCGCGCCGATGGCATCGAGGGCATGAAGCTCGGTGAGGAAGTGGCCATCCAGCTGCTGCGTGATCACAAGCTGCTGAACAACGAGAGCTTCACCGGCTTCAGCCTCACCCGCTTTAACGGCAGCACCGTGGTCATCTGATCCGGTGGGAGAAAAATAGGGAGCGGCCGGTTCGCCGGCCGCTTTTTTTTAAATGCATGATGAGGTAAAAACGGTCGCCTCGGCGGCCGTCAGCGCGGTGGTGAAGGTGAGGCTGGAAAGCAGCGTGGCGAGGAGGTGCTGAGGGGTGTTTCATCGCATGGCTGGTTTGGTATGGGAACCGCGGTGGTTCCCAGGCCACATGCGGGCGGAAGGAGGGCTGCCCCCGACCCAGCTAGAAAACGCCAAACCGGCCATGCATCGATGCATGGCCGGTGGGCGGGCGTGGGTGATGATGGGCCGGGGGCGGCGGCAGCGGTTCACTGCATGTCGTAGGTCAGGCCATCGGAGGCGGTCAGGCTGGCGTTGAGCAGATTGACCGTGAGGGTGGCGAAGGGGCTGCCATTGGCGAGGCGTAGCGGGAGGTTCACCGCGGGGAAGTTGTTGCCCCACTGGGCGGCGCTGGGCTCCACCACGGTGCCCTGGCCCGTGATGCGGTTGCGGTCGCCGATCCAGTGCTTGAAGGTGGTGGCGCCGGTGGTGGCGTTGAAGGTGAAATCGAAGCCGTGAATCACCACACCGCCCGTGGCCTGAACCTCTACCGCCTGCCAGCTCACGGTGCGGGAGGCACCGCTGACGGCAACGAGATTGGGGGAGGAGGCGAGGTATTGGCCGCCCAGCATGAGGCGCAGCGGAATGGGATTATTGAAGCCCTGATTCGGGCCGATGAAGGTGCTGGCTTGGAGCGTGCCAAACGGGACAACCAGGATCGGGCGGGCGGCATCGAGCCCGAGGGTGATCTGAACCAGGTGGCTGCCCGCGGTGGTGCCGACGTCGAACCAGTTCACATTGGCCGCGGTGGAGGGCACCGCCGCCACGATCTGGCCTGGAGCCAAGCGTTCCACGTTGTCGATCTTGACGCTCACTAGGTTGAACTGGCTTTCATTGGCAAACGAGAACCCCACGGAGGTCAGCGTGAAGTTCACCTGGGAAAGGCTGGTGGCCGCGCCCATTTGCAGGCGCATCGGCCCGCTGCGCGCTCCAGCCGGCACGCGGACGGTGTAGGTCTCATCATTGAGGCGCATGAGATTCTGCGCCTCGACGAAAGAGCCCGCAGAGGCACCGGTGAAGAAGATCTTGGTCGTCTGGGCACCCGCCAGGCCGGGGAAGCGGCCGGCCAAATTCGGCAGCGGAACCGGGCGGAGATTTCCCAGCATGGAGCTCAATGCCAGATCATTCCGGGTGAGCTTCACGGTGATGGTTTGCCCCGCGGAGGCCTCGCTGGGGATGAGCCCGGAGATCTGCGTGAGCAGGCGGAGGCTCTGGGCGCAGGCGGAGCTGGCGGAGGCGGCCAGCAGGCTGGCGGCGGCGGTGAGGGTGAGGAGGAGATGACGGCGTTTCATGGCGGAGGGGAGTGGATGTTTGGATGATGGTTTGAAGCGGCTTTAGCGCGCTTACCCCCTTCGGATGCCGCCCCGGCCCGGAACTTGTGCCGAATCTGAAAACTTTTTTCGCCTCCCCACCCACCCTGGCTGCCGGCCTGTTTTTTGATGGGTTGCCCCAAATTCATTTTGCATGAGCCGGGGTGGGCGTGTAGACGCTGCCTCCTCATGAAGAACACGCTGCTCACTTTCCTGTCCTCCTTGGCTTTGGTTGTCGTCTCCCATGCCGGCACCCCGTCCGCCCCCACGATCGCCGCTGCCGCGGATCAGCCCGCTGTCTCCGGCCTCAATGGCAAGGTGGACTCCTTTTATGGTGCGGTGAACCGCAGCTACATCCGGGGCACGAACGCCGCCCTCTCCTTGCCTGTGGGCCAAAATTACGGCCTGCAGCTCGACGGCCTGTATGCCCGCGGCTTTGAGACCGACATCTATGGCTACGGTGCCCACTTCTTCCGCCGCGATCCTTCGAAATACCTGCTCGGCCTGGCTGCTGGAGCGATTCAAAGCACGGACTTCAACGACGTGCTCGTGGGCGTGGAAGGGGAACTCTATTTCAAGCACTTCACGTTGGGGGCTTTCGCCGGCTACAACAACTTTGATACGCGGGTGCCCTCCGCCTTTGCCCCGCGAGTGAATACCTCACGTGATTTTGTGGCGGCACGTGTTTACGCGGCGGCCTACCCCATCGACAATCTGATGATCTCCGCTGAGTGGCAGAACCGCTTTGGCAAGAACTTCTGCATCGTGGGCCTGGAATATCAGACGCCGGTGCGCGGAATGAGCGTGTTTGTGGACGGTGGCCTTGGGGACAATGATTTCCGCCAGTTGACCGGCGGTCTGCGCATCTACTTTGGCGGCGATAAGCCCCTCAAGGCACGTCACCGTCAGGATGACCCGGAAAACATCACGAGCATCTTCTCCGGCACGGGCGGAGCCGCTATCTCCGGCCCACGGGCCCAGACGCCGGCACCTGCCCCCCTGCCACCCACCTGATTTTGGCATGCATCGCGACCCGTGTGTTCTGTGCGCTGGATCGCTCTCAGATGTCCCTCAAACCCAACCCGTGCTGCCGGCAGCACGGGTTCTTTTTTGCCGGCCTGTTCCCGGCTGCTTCATCGCCTTGACCTGTTGCCACCTGCCCGCCGTGCCGCGCAGGCCGATCACCTTCTCCAATTTACCTGACACCCGGCACGCCATTTGCATCTCGTGACTGGCCGCCGCATCCTCGCGGTTCTTTTATGACTCCCCAACGCTCCGCTGGCATCCTCGCGCCTGTTTTTGCCCTCCGCCATGACCATGACTTTGGCATTGGCGATACCCGGGCACTGCGCCAGCTCATGGACTGGGCGGCGGAGCATGGCATCGGCTTTGTCCAACTGCTGCCCATCAACGAGACCGGCCCCGACAACAGCCCTTACAATGCCATCAGCTCCGTGGCGCTCGATCCGGTGCTACTGGAGATCTCCCTTTACACGCTGCCAGAGCTGACCACCGCCGACATCGCCACCGCGAAGGCGGGCGAGGACTTCAGCGGCGATCTGGTGAACTTCCCCGCCGCCCGCCGCGTGAAGACCAAGCTGCTCCAGCTCGCCTTCTCCCGCTTTGGCAAAAACAAAACCCGCGCGAAGGCCTTTGCCACCTTCTGCAAGGCCGAGGCTGCGTGGCTGAAGGACTACACCATCTTCCGCACGCTCATCGACCAGCACGGCAACGAACTCTGGGATCACTGGCCCGCCGATGCCCGCAGCCGCGTCGATCCCGACGGACCGGAGGCCACTTACCATGCGTGGGTGCAGTGGATCGCCTTCACACAGTGGCGAGAGCTGAACAAATACGGCACGAAGATCGGCGTGCGTCTCATGGGAGACATCCCCATCGGTGTGAACTACTACAGCGCCGATGTCTTCGCGAATCCGCACCTCTTCGACCTCGGCTGGAGCGGCGGCGCTCCGCCGGAGAAGATCTTCAAAGACGATCTCTTCGTCCAAAAATGGGGTCAGAACTGGGGCATCCCGCTCTATCGCTGGGAGGTGATGGAGGCGGATGGCTTCGCGTGGTGGCGTCAGCGCATCGCGAAGCTCACCGATGTCTTCCACATCTTCCGCATCGATCACGTGCTGGGCTTTTACCGCATCTATGGCTTCCCCTGGCGTCCGCAGCGGAATGCCGAATTCCTCCCGCTCACCGAAGAAGAAGCTAGGGCCCGCACCGGCGGCCCACTGCCGCATTACATCGAGCACGCCGACGACACCCCGGAGCACTGCGCCGCCAATCGTGCCGCGGGCGACAAATACCTGCGCATGATCCAGGACGCCGCCCAGGGGGCCGAAGTCGTGGGAGAGGATCTCGGCGCGGTGCCGGACTACGTGCGCCCGCATCTGCTGGAGCGCGGCATTCCCGGCTTCAAAGTGCCGCAGTGGGAGGTCACGCCCGATGACAAGGCTATCTCCGGCCTCACCTACGACGAGTGCAGCTTCACCACCTACGCCACGCACGATCACCCGCCCATGGCCGCGATCTGGGATGGCTGCCGCCACCACATGCACCACGCCCCCGAGCACGAAGACCGCATGAAAGCCGGCCGCGAGCTGCGCCTGCTCGCCGAATTCGCCCGCATGCCGCCGACCAGCGACTACCCGGCCTACAACGACACCATCAAATGGCAGCTCATGCGCAGCCTTCTCGCCAGCGCCAGTCGCTACGCCGCCATCATGATCACCGATCTCTTCAGCATGACCGACCGCTTCAACGTCCCCGGTGTCGTCAGCGAGGCCAACTGGCGCACCCGCTTCCCGTATTCGACGCAGCAGATGCGAGACAAAGCCGAGCTAAGTGCCGAGGCCGTGAAGTTTCGCGATTTGGCGAAGGAGACACGGAGAGCGTAAAGTTGCCCTGTTCCTGCGGCACAGGGAATGCCTTGTTGCACAGCGACAAAGCAACTTTAGGCGCCTGAATCCGCATTCGACATTCGCCATTCGTCATTCATCTTTCCGATCATGGCGACCGATCTCGAACCCCGCATCCCTGTCCTGCCCACGCTCATGACGGCGGGGAACATTCTTTGCGGCTTCATCGCCATCCTGCAGATCTTTGACGGTCGGCACCTCGACGAGAACCTGCACTACCACTACGCCATCCTGCTCATCCTAGCAGCGTGCGTTTTCGATGCGCTGGACGGCCGCGTGGCCCGCATGAGCGGCAGCGAGAGCCCTTTCGGTCGTGAGCTTGACTCGTTGGCGGACATTGTGAGCTTCGGCGCGGCTCCGGCTTTGTTGGTGCATGACATCGTTTTGAAGGAGCTGGACACGCCGAAGGGCTTCGGCCTGCTGATCTCCTGCGTGTATCTCGTGTGCGGAGCGATGCGGCTGGCTCGGTTTAACTGCCTGGCCGCGGCGGATGTCAAGTGCAGCAGCAAGAGCTTCCGCGGCTGCCCGATCCCGGCGGCGGCGGGCGTGATCTCGTCGCTGACACTGCTGCTGCTGTGGTTTGACAGTAACGAGCGTGAGATCGGCAACTGGAAGTATGCGCTGGCGGGCCTGATGGTGCTGCTGAGCTACCTGATGGTGAGCAGCCTAGAGTATCCGAGCTTCAAGGCAGTGAACTGGCGCACGAAGCGCTCGTTTCACTGGGTGCTGGTGAGCATTTTTGTCATCGCCTTCACGGTGATGAACTGGCAGTGGATGCCCTCGGTGATTTTTGTGAGCTACCTGCTCTACGGTCTGGCCCGCCCGTGGGTGAGCGGCAAGTGGCGCCGGGAAATCGAGATCGAGCCGGAGCTCCCGGACACCGAGAATATCGATGAAAACGCCGCGCTTTCCGGCAGTGAGGATGAGATGGATGCGGCGCGGCTGCTCGATGCCGACCGTCACGGTGCGTGATTCTGATGAAATTCACTTCACAGAACCGTCGCTTGCGTTAAACCAAGACGAACATGGCGGATTTTTACCAGCATGCCCGCGTTCCTACGCTGCATCACCTGGCGCACGCGGACGCGGCGCTTCGGGAGGAGGAACTGCGTGAATGGAGCGTGCAAAAGCCCGTCGTGCTGCTGCTGCCCGCCCTTTATGCCGAATGCGAACGCCCGGCGTTGCCGCTGATCCTCGAACGCGCCGCCGACCTGCCCTATGTGAGCGAGATCGTGCTCAGCATGAACAGCATGGATGCGGCGCAGCATGAACTCACGCTGGAACTGTGCCGCCGTATGCTTCGCGGCAAGCCGGCCCGCATCATCTGGAACGACAGCCCGGAGATGGGCCGTGCCTTTGAGCTCATGGAGCAGGCGGACCTTCCGGGTTACCTGGCCGGAAAGGGCACGAATATCTGGATGGGCGTGCTCGAACTGCATTCACGCGGCTTTGACGGCGTGGTCGCCAGCCATGACACGGACATCCTGAATTTCAGCCGCGATCTCATCTGGCGGCTGTGTTACCCGCTGATGCATCCGCGCATGGGCTACCGCTTTGCGAAAGGCTACTACAGCCGCGTGGCGGAGCGTTTGTATGGCCGCGTGACGCGTCTGCTCATCTTCCCGCTCATCCAGGCCTGCCGCGATGTTTTGGGGCCGAAGCCGCTCATCGAGCATCTGGAGAGCTTTCGCTATCCGCTGAGCGGCGAGTTCGCGGCGGACATGTCGGCCATCAATAGCTTCTCGCTGCCCGGTGGCTGGGGGCTGGAGATCGCGTCGATGTGTGAGACGCATCACAAAATGCCCGTGAGCGAGGTCTGCCAGGTGGATCTCGGCTTCCACTTCGAGCACCGTCATCGCAGCCTGAACCCGGGCAAGGCCGGGGTGCGCGAACCCGGCCTCGTCACCGCCGCGGCGGATGTGGCGCGCTGTCTCGCCTGGCAGGTCCTTCGTGACAGCGAGCC
>JBJONJ010000675.1:0-2632 GCA_046051905.1 Verrucomicrobiota bacterium | reverse complement strand
CGCCTCCGCCTGCTTCAATGCGGTGTCCGCGGCGACGACTTCCGGATCAACCTTGGCCATCCAATCCCACAACGGCTGGATGACAACGGGGTTCCGGCGCTTCGGCTCCTCGCTGAGAATCTTCCGCACCGCCTCCGGCGCGATGCTGTCCTCCGTCTCCTCGCTTGCGGCGAGCAAGCGCAAGTGCCCGAGGGTATGGCCGAGCTGTTTGTAGTTCTGTTCAAGCTCGATCACGAGCGTCTCATCGGCCTTCAAGGTGATCGGTTCGGCCAGTTGAAGCGTGAGCCTGTGCTTTTTGCCCGTGCTGCCAGAGATGGCCCAACCCGTTTGATCGTCCGCATCGAGCACCTTGTCTGCGGTGAAGGTCTTTTGCTCGAAATCCGCCTTCGCTGAATGCAGCACGATGGCACGGCGGGCCTTGTTTTGCTCCACCGAGGCTGAAACACGAGTCAGCACAAAGTTGCCGTTTTTGTTAAAGCCGGGTCCTTGAGATGGCAGCGAGGCATCGGGCAGCACTTCGAGCTGCAAGGACGTGATCGGCTTCACGTAGCCGCGAATGTTCAAAATGTAGCTGTCAGTCTTCGGGGCCTTGTTGGCGGCTAAAAACGAGCCATCGAACTGTTTGGAGAGCTTCGCGGCCTTCGCCTTGCCTTCGGCGACGGGCAGCGGTTCGAACTTCTGCACCGCCTTCGAGGCCGCAGCCTTGGCGAGACGTTCTTTGACGGCTTTTTCCCACTCGGGCAGTTTCACCGGCAGCTCGGCTTTCGCGGCGTCGAAAGCTTTGCGCAGCGGGATGAGCTTCTTCACGGCATCGCCGTTGTTCTTCTCATACGCGGCCCATTCCGCAGGCGAGGTCGGCACCTGCTTGTTCACCTCGTCGCCATTGTTGAAGTAGGAGAGGAGCTGGTAGTACTCGGTCTGCGTGATCTGATCATACTTGTGCGTGTGGCAGCGGGCACAGCCCACGGTAAGCCCGAGCCAAACCGTGCCGAGCGTCTCGGTGCGATCCATGCAGGCCTCGACGCGGAACTGCTCCTGGTCCGTGCCGCCCTCGGTGTTCGTGAGCGTCTGGCGGTTGAAGGCGGTGGCCACGATCTGTTCGGGTGTGGCCTCCGGCAGCAGATCGCCGGCGAGCTGCTCGATGGTGAATTGATCGAACGGCATGTCGTCATTGATCGCGCGGATCACCCAATCACGAAAACGCCACGCATCCGGACGCGGGCGGTCTTTTTCATAACCATCGCTGTCCGCGTAACGCGCCATGTCGAGCCAATGGCGGCCCCAGCGTTCGCCGAAGCGCTCGGAGGCCAGCAGACGGTCGAGGAGTGCTTCATACTTTTGATCCGACCAGTCTGACGCGTCGGACAAGTCAGACAACGAGGGCGGAAGGCCATGCAGATCGTAGGTGGCACGTTTGATCAACGTGATCGGATCGGCTTCGGGAGACGATGAGAGGCCGTTCTCGGCCAGCTTCGCGCGGATGAAGCCATCAATGTCATCGCCTTTCGGCCGCGTGACCGGCTTGTAAGCCCAATGCTGCTCAAACTTCGCGCCTTCCGCGATCCACTTTTTCAGCACCTCGATGTCCTTCGACTTCACCGGATGCTTCTCGCGATGCTTGGGCGGCGGCATTTGCTCGTCGGGATCGGTGGAGAGCAAGCGGGCGATCATCTCGCTCTCATCCGGCTTGCCCGGCACGATACCGTGAGCGCCGCTTTTCAGCGCTTGGAGCGCGAGTTCGCGACTGGTAAGCACGAGGCCTCCCTTGGAATCATCCGGCCCGTGGCATTCGAGGCAGTGCTCCGCCAGCAGCGGCTGCACCTCGCGGGCAAAATCGACCGCAGCCAGCAAACTGGAACCGGCAAAAAACGAGAGCGCAAAGGGAGTGATTCTCACACCACATCAAACGTGGCCGGAAGGGCTGGCTTTGCGTTCCAAATTCAGCGAATCAGCCCCCAGTTCCGGCCAAACGGGAAATAGCAGAAGAGCGCCGGGCCAACGAGGTTTCGCTCGGGCACGGGGCCCCAGTAGCGACTGTCGGAGCTGTTGTAGCTGTTGTCGCCCATGGCCCAGTATTGCTCCTTGCCGAGCGTCTTGGAGTTTCCAGGCGAGAGCATCTGGATGGAGCCGTAGCCGCGATACTTGCCCTCTTTGGATGCCACACGCTTCATGCCGGTTTCTTCGGCAGGCTTGCCATTGATCCAAAGCTCGGGCGTCTTGACTTCGAGCGTGTCGCCGGGCACGCCGACGAGGCGCTTAATGTAATGCTGAGAGCCCTGCTCGGCCGGCACGTTCATGTAGGGGCTGCGGATGTCCTTGGTGGTGAACACAAACACCTCGCCGCGCACGGGCAGGCGGAAGTGGTAGGCGAATTTGTTCACGAGCACATGGTCGCCGGTGTCGAGCGTGCCGCGGGCGATGGTCTGGCCTTTGGTGATGAGCTGGCCGCCGAGAGCAGAGGGCGAGTACTGGCCCACCATGTCCGGCGTGACGTTGTCCGTCTTCATCTGCGGATAGGCGCCGGTGTAGCTGAAGAGGCCCAGGTTGTTGCCGAAGAAACCGGCATGAAGCGTGTGGCATCCAAAGAGGGCAAGTATCGCGGCTACGGCTCCATCCAGATGCTCTCGCCTGG
>JBJONJ010000674.1:0-3525 GCA_046051905.1 Verrucomicrobiota bacterium | reverse complement strand
CCCTCAAATCGAGACGCTCCCCGTAAACACAAAGTCTGCCGGCCCAAACAGCGTCACATTCGTGTATTCGCTCTTCTTCGGCTCCTCAAAGCCGACTTTCAGCGTGTCACCGCCCTTCACCAAGACGCTGACGGGGCTGGGGGAGCCGGTGAGTTCGTGGTGGATGAGGGCGCAGGCGACCATGCCGGTGCCGCAGGCAAGGGTTTCGTCCTCAACACCGCGCTCGTAAGTGCGGATGGCGATGCTGCCGGGGGCCAGCACCTTGGCGAAGTTCGCGTTCGTGCCCTTCGGCTTGAAGGCCTCATGGTAGCGCAGACCTGCTCCCCATTCACGGACGGGCACGTTCTGGAGATCTTCGACGAAAACGACCGCGTGCGGCACGCCAGTGTTCACGCTGTGGACGGTGAGATCGGTGCCGGCCACCGGCAGCGTCTGCGCCAGCTTCAGGCTGTGCGGGGCACTCATGTTGATGCGCACCTGACCGGCCTCGAACTCGGCGCTGATCATGCCGGCCAGGGTTTCAAAGCGGATCTTCGTGAGCGTGTCGCCATGCAGGTGGTTCACGAAACGGCCAAAGCAGCGGGCGCCATTGCCGCACATCTCCGCCTCGCCGCCGTCGGCGTTGTAGTAGCGCATCTTGAAGTCACCGCCCTCGGTGGCGGGCTCGACGCAGAGCAGGCCGTCGGCCCCGATGCCGCGATGGCGGTCACATAGCTTCTCGATCTGCTCCTTGGTGAGGGCCAGCTTGAGGTCGCGATTGTCCAGCATGACGAAGTCATTGCCGGCACCGTTCATTTTGGTGAATTGGAGGGTCATGGAAGGGGGGCGGCATAGAGATGATTTTGCCAGGGAAGTCAATCTCAGGCCTTGGAAGGGTTGCGTCCAGGCCGTCGCGAGCCATGAAATGGCCCTCCAGCCATGCCCGCCACCGCCTCACGCCTTTCTCATTTTACGGAATCGGTCATCCGCGCCATGACGCGACTTTCGAACCAGCATGGAGCGATCAATCTCTCGCAGGGTTTTCCCGACTTTGATCCTCCAGAAGAAATCCTGGCAGCGCTGGAGCGGGCCACGCGGGGGCCGTTTCACCAGTATGCGGTGACCTGGGGCGCACCGCGCTTCCGCCAGGCGCTGGCGGCGAAGATCACCCGCTTCTCCGGCGTGCCGGTGGATCCGGATCAGAACCTCGTCGTCACCTGCGGCAGCACGGAGGCCATGATGTGCGCCATGATGACCTGCTGCAATCCGGGGGACAAGGTGATCATCTTCTCGCCTTTTTACGAGAACTACGGCGCGGATGCCATTCTCAGCGGGGCGCAGCCCATCTACGTGCCGCTGCGGCCGCCGCAATTCGGTTTTGACCCGGAGGAGCTGGCCCGCGCCTTTGAGCAGGGCGCGAAGGCAATCATCGTCTGCAATCCTTCCAATCCCACCGGCAAGGTCTTCACCCGTGCCGAGCTTCAAACCATCCTCGACCTCGCCGAGAAGCACGACGCCTTCGTCATCACGGACGAGCCTTACGAGCACATCGTTTATGCTCCGCACCAGCATGTTTACATGAACTCGCTACCCGGCGCGGCGGATCGTGTGATCGTGTGCAATTCGCTGTCGAAGACCTACTCGATCACCGGCTGGCGTCTCGGCTATGTGCAGGCCGCGCCGCACATCATCGCGCAGGCACGGAAGGTGCATGACTTCCTCACCGTGGGCGCCGCCGCACCATTGCAAGAAGCGGCCATCGCCGGCCTCGAACTTCCCGCCAGCTACTACGCCGGCCTTCAGGCCACCTACACAGCAAAGCGCGAGACCTTCCTCGGCCATCTGCGCCGCACCGGCCTGCCTTTCACGGAGCCGCAAGGGGCCTATTATGTGCTGCTCGACATCTCCTCGCTCGGCTTTGCCACCGACACCGAGGCGGCGGAGTGGTTCGTGCGCGAGATCGGCGTGGCCGGCGTGCCGGGCAGCAGCTTTTTCCGCGAGCCGGAGCATCGCTTCATCCGCTTCCACTTCGCGAAGAAGGAGGACACGCTGCACGCGGCGGGCGAGAAGCTGGCCGTGCTGGCGAATCATCCGCGCCGGGGCTGAGGCATCCGTCCCCTGCCCCGCGAGTGATCAGTAAATCATCGCGTTATCCGGCGCGGTGGTCTCCTCGACCTTGGTGACTTCGATGAGCGGGACGGTTTGATCGCCTTCCTTTTTGTAGCTGACCTTGCCGGTGACCTTCACCCAGGTCATGTCCTTGAAGTCGGGAGCCTTCTTGCCGAAGTCAATCGGCACGGAGAAAGGCCGGGCATCCGCCGCGCAGCATTGCACGAGCATGCGGAAGATGCGCATGCGGTGGCCGTCGGCGTTGTTCACCTTTTCCGGCAGCACCTGGGCGGTGGTTTCCACCATCTGGCCGGTGAGGACCTTCTGCACTTCGAGGTCGCCGCCGGTGTAGTAGATCTCGGGCACTTCGAGGAGGAAGTGGCCTTCCTTGTTCTGTGGCACCTGTTGCTTGAGGTCTTCGAGAGAGAAGGTGCCATAGCTCTTGGCCTCCTGCGGCGGCTTCGGGGCGTTGGCGGCATTCGGCGGTTCGCCGGGCTTGCTGGGAGGCGGGGGTGCGCCGGGGATCGGAGGAGCTTTGCTGTCGGTGGAGGGCGCGGCGGCCACGGTGGCAGGCGGAAGGTCCATCGGGGTCACCTTGGGCTCGCCGCGCTTGGGCGTGGAGGGAGTCGCGGTCTTGTTCTTGAGCGAGAACTGCTCGGCGCGGGAGGTGTCCGCGTAGTTCGGGTTGTAGAGCCCTTTGTTCATCACCGCGTTCGGGCTGTAACGATCCGGCGTGAGCATGGCCGCCAAAGTCAGCGGCACGATGAGAATGAACAGGGCCACGAGGCGGCCGCCCCAACCGCTCTCTTCCAGGATGCCATGAGCGTGCCCGTGCTCGCCATGGTCGTGCGAGTGATCGTGACCGCAGCAGCCGTGCTCATGCTTGTGCTCATGCTTGTGCTCATGCTTGTGCTCGTGGGCATGATCGTGACCACAGGATGAGTGATCGTGGTCGTGGTGATGATCATGCTCGTGGCCGCAGCAGCCTTCCTTGTGCGCATGGTCGTGCTTGTGCGCGTGCCCATGATCATGCCCGCAACTGCCGCCGTGGCCGTGGTCATGATCGTCGTGTGAGTGATCATGACCTTCACAGCCGATGTCCTCGGCATTCATGGTGAGCAGATTGAACAAGGCCAGCACGCCCAGGCCGATGGCCGCGGCGAACACCATGGGCCGGAAGATGCCATCCGGCGGCAGGTAGGCGGTGATGCGCCCGGTGACGTGGAAGAAAAGCATCACGCCCCCCCACAGCAGGAGGGTGGCGACGCTGAGCAGGTGGATGAGGGTGCGGGTGCCGGACATGGCGAGGCAGGGATTGAAAATTGAGAACTGAAAACTGAAAATTGAAAATCGGCGACTCGTCAGCGAGCGAGGCCTTGAATGAGATTGATCCACGGCACGGCGAGAGCACCGATGAGCACGAACAGGCCGATGAGG
>JBJONJ010000673.1:0-6545 GCA_046051905.1 Verrucomicrobiota bacterium | reverse complement strand
CTTGCTGAATGAAGGGGCCTTTTTTCAGGGAACGTGCCATAAGAAAATTCGGAGGGTCAAAAGTGGGTTACTTGCCTTTGCGGTGCTGGACGATGAGCTTGCCAGTCGCCTTCTTCTTGTTCCGGGTCTTTTCACCCTTCGCGTGGCCCCAGGGGCTGAGAAGATGCTGACGACCACCACCGGACTTGGAGCGGCCTTCACCACCACCGTTCGGATGGTCAATGGGGTTCATGCACATACCGCGGACGGTCGGGCGGACACCCTGCCAGCGAGTGCGGCCAGCCTTGCCGGAGACCACGTTCATGTGCTCGATATTGCCGACCTGGCCGATCGTGGCGTAGCAGACGGCGAGGATCCTGCGGATTTCACCGGAGGGCATGCGCACCAGGGCGTATTCACCTTCGCGGTTGTTCAGCACGGCAGCCTGACCAGCGGCACGGGCGGCGACACCGCCACGTCCGGGGACGAGTTCGATGTTGTGGATGCTCATACCGAGGGGGATCTTCGCGAGAGGAAGGGCATTGCCGACTTCAGGAGCGGCGTTTTCACCTGCCATGACACTGGAACCGACCTGGAGCTGGGAGGGAGCGAGGATGTAAGCGCGTTCGCCATCCTTGTACTCGACCAGAGCGATGCGGGCGGAGCGGTTCGGATCGTATTCGATGCCGATGACCTTGGCTGCCTCGTTGCGACGGAGACGCTTGAAGTCGATGAGGCGATAACGCTTGCCGTGACCACCGCCGATGTGACGGCAGGTGATGCGGCCCGTGTTGTTGCGACCACCACTGCGACGGAGAGCGACGGTGAGGCTCTTCTCCGGCGTGTCCTTGGTGATTTCGTCGAACGAATTCCACTCCTTGTAACGGTTGGAAGGGGTTTGGGGCTTGAATGTTTTCAGCGCCATGGTGGTAAGGTTGTAAAGGGTTGCCAGGGGCTCTTAACGAGCGTTCAAAGGGTCAGAGGGGATCAGAAAAAGGAAATCAGGCGAGGTCGAGCTTTTCGCCCTCCTTGAGGCGGACGATGGCCTTCTTCCAATGGTTGGTGCGGCCGTAATCGGCGCGGCGTTCGCGCTTCTTCTTGCCGGAGACGTTGAGCGTGCGCACATCAGCGACCTTCTTGCCGAAAAGCTTTTCGACAGCGTGCTTGATGTCGATCTTGGTGCTCTGCGGCTCGACCTTGAAGACGTACTCGTTGTTATTCTCGCCGAGCAGCGTGGCTTTCTCGGTAAGGCGGATGGTCTGGATGACTTTATGCAGGTCTCTCATAATCAGGCGGTCCTCTGGGCAAGGGTTTGGAGGGCGTCACCGGCGACGACGATGGCCTGGTAACGAAGGAGGTTTTCAGCGTTCACGTCGCTGGCAGTGATGAGCTGGACGTTCTGAACGTTGCGCGCGGAGCGGAAGGTCGTTTCATCGAACTTGTTGCCGATGAGCAGCACGTTCTTCGCGGTGGAGAGCTTCTTGACCGCGGAGACGAAGGACTTCGTCTTGCCGTCAGCGACCGCAAAGTCACCGGTGGTGATGACAGCACCGTCATTGATGCGGGCAGTCAAAGCCGCGCGGAAAGCGAGCTTCTTGGTGTTCTTGGTCGTTTTCTTGGAATAATCACGAGGACGGGGGCCGAAGACGACACCACCACCGCTCCAGATCGGGGAGCGCTTGGAGCCCATACGGGCGTTGCCGGTGCCTTTCTGATTCCAGAGCTTTTTGCCGGAACCGGAGACTTCAGAACGGTTTTTCGTGCAGGCAGTGCCCTGACGACGGTTCGCACGATAGGCGACGACGGTCTCATGGAGAGCCTGGGAGCCCTGATGAGCTTCCGTGAGGTTGATTTGGGCCGCTTTGGCGGCGTCTGCGGTGAGAACTTGGGACATGGCGATTCAGTTCCTCGGGTGATTATTTCTTGGCGACAGCCTTTTTACCGGGGCGCACCACAACGATGCTGCCTTTGTTGCCGGGGATGGAGCCTTTGATGAGCAGGAGGCCTTCTTCAGGGCGGCTCTGCACGACGACGAGATTCTGAGTTGTGCGGCGATCCACACCATCATGACCAGGCATCTTCTGATTCTTCCAGACGAGACCGGGGGTCAGACGGCAACCGATGGAGCCGGGGCGGCGATGCATCATGGAACCGTGCGTCTGGGGCTGGCCGGCGAAGTTGTAGCGCTTGACGACGCCTTGGAATCCCTTGCCTTTGGTGGTGCCGATGACGTCAACGATCTGGCCGTTGGCGAACATGCTGGCGTCATATTTGAATTCTTCGCCCGGGAGCTGATCATCCGCGGTGAGGCGGAATTCCTTGACGATTTTCTTCGCGCCGGAGCCGTGCTTCTTGAAGTGGCCCATCAGGGGCTTCGTGATGCGGAATTCCTTCTGTTCACCGTAGCCGACCTGCACGGCGGTGTAGCCGTCCTTGCCGTCGCTGCGCTTGACCTGGATGACCTGGTTGCCGCTGACGTCCACGACGGTCACGGCGACAGCTTCGCCCTTGTCCGTGTAGATTTTCGTCATGCCGAGTTTTTTGCCGATTAGTCCGAGACTCATGGTTTTATCTCCTAGTGGGATGAATGGGGGTTCTCGCAGTGAAATTAGATGCGAATCGTGATGTCCACGCCGGAGGGGAGGTTGAGCTTCTTGAGCTCATCCACGGTGCGGGAGGTAGGATCGACGATGTCGAGCAGACGCTTGTGGGTGCGCAGTTCGAACTGGTCCATGGACTTCTTGTCCACGTGCGGGGAGCGGTTCACGCTGTACTTTTCAATACGAGTCGGAAGCGGGATGGGGCCTGCGACGCGGGCGCCGGTGCGCTTGGCGGTTTCGACGATGTCCGCGGTGCTCTTGTCGAGAGTGCGGTAGTCATACGCGCGGAGGCGGATGCGGATGCGCTGGTTAGTCATGACGGGGAAGCGTGGTTTGAAAGGGTTTCAGTTGCTGGAACGGGCATTACTTGGAGCCGCCGCGCTGCTCGACGATCTGGTCGACGATCTGCTGCGGAACCTGCTCGAAGTGGGACGGCTGCATGGAGTAGCTGGCGCGACCGGAGGAAAGGGTGCGGATGGCGGTGGAGTAGCCAAACATTTCGGCGAGAGGCACTTCAGCGCGAAGGACGGCGGTGGCACCGCGCATATCCATGCCCTGGATCTTGCCACGACGGCGGTTAAGGTCACCGAGGATGTCGCCTTGGTAATCTTCCGGCGTGGAGGCTTCTACGGCCATGATCGGCTCGAGCAGGATGCACTTGGCTTTCTTGAGCGCGTCTTTGACGGCGAAGATACCGGCCATTTTGAAGGCGTTTTCGTTGGAATCGACTTCGTGGCTGGAACCGTCGATGAGCTCGATGTGCATGTCGATCACCGGATAGCCGGCGATGATGCCATTCAGAGCGGCCTCGATGCAGCCCGCTTTGGCCGGGTTGATGAATTCTTTGGGGATGGTGCCGCCGACGACCTTGTTTTCGACGACGATGCCGGAGCCCTTCTCGCCAGGGCGCACCGTGATGACCACGTGACCATACTGACCGCGACCACCGGACTGCTTGACGAGCTTGCCTTCACCACCAGCAGGCTGCGTGAGGGTTTCGCGATAAGCGATCTGGGGCTTGCCAGTATTGGTTTCCACCTTGTGCTCGCGCTTGAGGCGGTCGCAGAGAATTTCGAGGTGAAGCTCGCCCATGCCGGCGATGATCGTCTGGCCGGTTTCTTCGTCGGTTTTGACGAAGAAAGTCGGATCTTCTTCCGAAAGGCGCTGAAGGGCATTGCCCATCTTTTCCTGATCGCCCTTGGTCTTCGGCTCGACAGCCATCGAGATAACGGGTTCCGGGAAGGTCGGAGGCTCAAGCTGAACGTCGAGGTCTTCGGAGCAGAAGGTGTCGCCCGTGCGCACATCCTTCACTCCCACAAGAGCGGCGATGTCACCGGAGTAGCAGCAATCGATGTCCTTGTGAACGGCGGCCTGGATCTGGATCAAGCGGCCCACACGTTCGGTTTTGCGAGTGCGGGGATTGTAGATCGTGTCACCCTTCTTAACGCAGCCGGAATAGACGCGGAAGAACACAAGGCGGCCGAACTTGTCAGACCAGAGCTTGAAACCGAGGGCGATGAACTTGCCATTGTCATCAGGTTTGGCCTCGATGACGTTTTCTGGCTCGTCAACGACGGTGCCCTTCTGAGGCTCAATGTCGAGGGGGCCCGGAAGATAGTCGATCACGGCGTCGATCAGATACTGCACGCCCTTGTTTTTGAAGGCGGATCCACCGGCCATCGGGATGATTTTGTTGGCGATCACTGCACGGCGGAGGCCAGCTTTGAGCTCGACCGGACCGATCGGCTGCTCCTCAAGGAACATCATGCCAAGCTCGTCGTCGGCACTGCAAACAGCGTCCAGAAGCTCGGAATAGGCCGCTTTGCCCGCTTCGACTTCCGCGCCTTCGAGGTCGCGCACGGTGTACTTGGAGCCGAACTTCTCGTCATCCGAGTAAATGATGGCTTTTTGGTTCACCACGTCGATCTGACCGATGAGGCTGTCCTCAGCACCAATCGGGATAAGGATCGGATAGGCCGGAGCGCCGAGTTTTTTGCGAACGTCTTCGACAACGTTGGCGAAATTGGCACCCGTGCGGTCCATCTTGTTGACGAAAGCAATGCGGGGGACGCGATACTTTTCCGCCTGGCGGTAAACGGTCTCAGACTGGGGCTGCACTCCAGCAACGCCGCAAAGCACGAAGATCGCACCGTCCAGCACGCGGAGCGAACGCTCCACTTCAGCGGTGAAGTCCACGTGACCCGGGGTATCGATGATGTTCACGCGGATGTCTTCCATCTCACGGGACTTGTAGATGCCAGCTTCCTTGAGCTGCTTCCACTTCGCCGTCACTGCGGCGGAGGTGATGGTGATACCACGCTCTTTTTCCTGCTCCATCCAGTCCGTGGTGGCCGCGCCATCATGCACCTCGCCAATCTTGTGGATCATGCCGGTGTAGAAAAGGATACGCTCGGTCAGGGTCGTCTTGCCCGCGTCAATGTGGGCGCAGATCCCGATGTTGCGGGTACGCTCAAGTGGGAATTCGCGGTTGGGGGAATTGGGGTTCGACATGTGTCAGAGAAAGGCGTGAAGTGGACGAGAAAAAATTCAGTGTGACGAAAGCCGCTGTTAGAAGCGGAAGTGGGCGAAAGCGCGGTTCGCCTGAGCTTGCTTGTGAACGTCGTCGCGCTTGCGGACGGCATTCCCCTGCCCTTGAGCGGCATCCTTGAGTTCATTGGCCAGCGCATTGAACATCGGCTGACCTTTGCGACCACGGGCATAACCAATGATCCAGCGCATCGCGAGGGCGATCTGACGCTCAGGAGAGACTTCGAGCGGCACCTGGTAGGTGGCACCACCGACACGGCGGGCCTTGACCTCAACGCGGGGCTTGGAGTTTTCGATAGCGCGATTGAAAAGCTCAAGCGGATGAACGCTGTCGCTCTTCTCATTCAGAATATCGATCGCACGATAAACGGTGCGCTCAGCGAGAGCCTTTTTACCGCTCTGCATGACGCGAGCGATGAGAGCGGAGACCAGTTCGCTGTCGTAGCGGCTGTCCTTGTGAACTTCCTTGTTATAAACGCGCTTTCTGCGGGCCATGATCGTGAGGAGAAAAGGGTGGAACGGTAGGGAGGACTAAAATTACTTCTTCTTCGCGGCGGCAGCGGCAGCACCAGCCTTCGGACGCTTCGCGCCATACTTAGAACGACCACGGCGGCGAGCATCCACACCAAGGCAGTCAAGAGTACCACGGACGATGTGGTAGCGCACACCCGGCAAGTCCTTCACACGGCCACCGCGAACGAGGACGATGGAATGCTCCTGGAGGTTGTGGCCTTCACCGCCGATGTAGGCGATGACTTCATACCCGTTGGTCAGACGCACCTTGGCGACCTTACGAAGAGCCGAGTTGGGCTTCTTAGGCGTGCGGGTCATCACCTGGAGGCACACGCCACGGCGCTGCGGGCACTTGGCAAGCGCGGGCGACTTGGACTTCACCGCTTTGTCTTTGCGGCCGTGTCTGACGAGTTGATTGATGGTGGGCATGGTGGTTAAAAAAGAGCTGTTTCAGGAGTGAACCTTCGTTGCTGGTTCCGAGAGACAGCGCCACCACCCACTCAAGGGTCTATGGCACAGACTTATCCGGTTCTGGCTCCGATAGCTTCACTGATTCACGCGAGGTGAATCGTGCCGGACACTTGGGGTAGGCCCGGGCTGGGGAGCGCGGATGTTGGCGAGTCCCTTTTGATGCGCAAGCGCTTATTTCATGTTTTGAGAGTTTTTTCTTCAGGCTGACTATAACGCCAGACCAATAAAGAGCTCCATGAGCCGTGAGAGACGTCCATGTGACGTGATTTAAGGCCATCAGGTCGATGAGATCAGCCGCACCTGCGCGGCCCCTTACTCACGCAAGGTCAACAGTGGGCAAAGCCACTCCCGAAATAACATTTGCGAAATCCATCACTTTGATAGATTATTTAACATATCAGAAATATTAAGCTTTGCCGATTAAACCATGAACAA
>JBJONJ010000672.1:0-2733 GCA_046051905.1 Verrucomicrobiota bacterium | reverse complement strand
TTTGGCCCCTGCTGCATCGGAAACGGCCCGCGCGGACTCTGCCATCTCGCCTTTGTCGAAACCGAGGATCACCGCGACATCGAGGCCGCGTGGCCCGGAGCCCGTTTTCGCTGGAGCGATGCCGCGGCGCATGAAATCGCCGCGAGCATCTTCCAAACGGGTTCCGGCACACCTTGGAAGGCCTTCGTTCGTGCCACGCCCTTCCAACTCCGCGTCTGGCGTGCCCTGCTGCGCATCCCGCCCGGTGCCGTCGTGAGCTACGGCCACCTTGCCAGGGCCATCAGCTCGCCCCAGGCCTCCCGCGCCGTGGGCAGCGCCGTCGGTGCCAACCCGCTCGCCTACCTCATCCCTTGCCACCGCGTCATCCGCGAAACCGGCATCATCGGCCAGTATCGCTGGGGCCATGAACGGAAGCGTGCCCTTCTCGCCCACGAATGGTCCGTCCCCTGACACCCTCCGCTTCTCTCATTCGACATTCGTCATTCGACATTCGTCCCTCACCATTCCACACTCCCACCCATGTCCCCTGCCCTTTCCGACTCGCTCGACGTCTCCCGCCTTGGCATGGAAACGCCCATCAGCCGCATCGGCCGCTCGTTGAGCCAGCTTTGGGAGGCCGATGAGGCCAAGACCCGCGCCTCGCTCATCAACTTCGCCATCTACACCGAGGACAGCGGCGTGCTCGCCCAGGCGAACGATGTGCTGGAAAAGGTGGCCGCCGAGCATTCCTGCCGTGCCATGCTCATCCTGGCCCTGCCGCAGGTTCAGCCGCCACGGGCCCGCTCATGGATCCAGGCGCTCTGCCGGCCCTACCAGGGCAAGCAGGCCGTCTGCTCCGAGCAGATCACCTTCATTCTCGAAGGCGGCGATGCCGCGCAGGTGCAAAACCTCGTTTTCGCGCATCTCGACTCCGACCTCCCACTCGTCGTCTGGTGGCAGACGGACCTCACGAAGAACTTCACCGAGCGCCTCTACTCCCGCATCGACACCCTCATCATCGACAGCTCCCGCTGGAGCGATCCCGCGCATCAGTTCGACGCCCTGCTCGCCGTGAAGGCGGAAAACACCGACCTCGACATCCGCGACCTCGCCTGGACCCGTTCCCACTTTATGCGCACCGCACTGGCCGCCTGCTTTCAGGACAGCGCCGCGCTGCAAAGCCTCTCCCGTCTGCGCACCCTGCGCATCACCCACCTCCGCGGCCAGCGCACCACCGCCCTGCTCCTCGCCGCCTGGATCAACAAGCGCCTCGACACCACGCTTCAGCTCGAGCTCCTCGAAAAGGACAGCGGCCCCGCCCTCCAGAGCCTCGTCCTGGAAGGCGAGGACGTGCGCGGCGAGGTGCGTCGGGATTGCGACTCCCGCTTCATCCACGTCTGCTCCACCTGCGGCCAGCACTCGCACAAAGAGCTCCTGCCCGCCGATGTCGATAGCGATGCCGATCTCATCAACGAGCAGCTCAGCCGCTACCGTGGTAGCACCCTCTATTCCAGCATGCTGCCCTTTGTGCGCGGGTTGGTCTGAGGTTGGCAGCTCTGCCAGCGCGTTAATGGATGCATCAAAATGTGGTATTTTTTTCAGCCTTGATGCACGCCCAAGAGACGGTGTCCGGGGTTCGCTTCGCGGCGCCGCAGCAGCGCGCGCTCCGGGTTGCCCTGTTCCTGTGCCACAGGACCGGCCGTGCAGCACGTCAACAAAGTAAGTTGAGCGTCACGTCGCGATTTCGAGCCTCTCCTTGCATTCCCGGCAAGTCGGGGCTTTGCACGAAGAGCAGTCTCAACAAAAAGCTATTGTAGTGCTCGGCTCAAAGTTGGACATATGCCCGTGTTGATCAGGCGGTTTGTTGATGGGGAATAAGCGCTTTGCATGGCCTATCGTGCCGTCCGTCGCTTGCTGGCCGGGCGCACTATTTTTTGCGTTGATGGCCTTCAAAAGGTCGATCTGCACCGTCAAGTCCTCCACGAGGTGCTTGAGGTGCCCGTTTTCCTCCGCCAGCGCCCTCGCCTGACGCAGCCCCACCACCTGTAGCCCGCCCTAGTTGCTTCGCGCCGCCTGACGGCCCTCACGCCTGCGGGCCAGCCCTACGGCTGGCTGTCTCGCTCCGCTCGGCTGTGCTTCCACCCCTAGTAGCTTTGCCCGCTGATGTTGTGACATGCGCACACGTCCCGGAGTTCCATTCCACCCTGCGCCGCGCGCAGGATACTCACGGGCTTCTCTTCACGATGTCTGCTTTTTTTCATCGCGTTCTGTTCTCTAGGTTTCGGAACCAGAACGACATTTTAGAATTGTCCTACTTTCAGAGAGCAAGCTACCGCGAGCCGAGCCCAGAAAGGAAGACATTCGTGTCGAGGACAGCTCGAATCATGGCAGGCGGGTCATTTGCTAAGCCTCACCAGCAGATCCTTGCTCTCGACGCTTTCGCCGATTTTGCAGCAGATCTCGCTGACGGTGCCTGCGCCCGGTGAGGCGACGGCGGCGAACATTTTCATGGCTTCAAGCGTGAGCAAGGTTTCACCTTCTTTGACCTTTTGACCGACGCTGACGGCGATGCTGGCGACCATGCCGGGCATGGGGGCACCGACTTGGGTGGCGTCGGCGGGATCGGCTTTGGTTTTGGTGACGGCGTTTTTGGCGAGGGCTTTGTTGGTGACAGTGGTGTGGCGTGGGTAGCCGTTGAGCTCGAAGATGGCGGTCTGCTGGCCGGCGGCGTCGGGCTCGGTCATGTTGAGGAGG
>JBJONJ010000671.1:0-2813 GCA_046051905.1 Verrucomicrobiota bacterium | reverse complement strand
GTGCGCAACCCCGAGCTCTCCCTGCCCGTGCAGCGCCGCCAGATCGACCTCATCCAGAAGCTCAACGGCCTCCACGCCGCACGTCGCGAGCACGATTCCGCCCTTGAATCGCAGATCAAGGCCATGGAGACCGCCTACCGCATGCAAACGGCCGCCAGCGACGCCTTCGACATCAGCAAGGAGCCTCCAAAGATGCGTGCGATGTATGGCGAGACACCCTTTGGCCGCTCCTGCCTGCTAGCCCGGCGCCTCGCAGAGTCCGGTGTGCGCTTCATCAGCGTTTACTACACCAGCAGCAACAACCAGCCCTGGGACACGCACAGCGATCACTACAAACGACACCCGGAGCTCTGCGCCGACAGCGACCAGGCCTCCGCCGCGCTCATCAGCGATCTCAAGCAGCGTGGCCTGCTCGAAGACACGCTCGTCGTGTGGACAGGTGAGTTTGGCCGCACGCCCTACTCGCAGGAAAACCAGGACAAGAACAAAAAGACCGATCCGATGAAGCGCGGACGCGATCATCATCACACTGCGTTCAGCACGCTGCTGGCCGGTGGTGGCATCCGTGGCGGCCTCGCCTACGGCACCTCCGACGAGCTCGGCATGAATGCCGAGGAGAACCCCGTCCACGTCCACGACCTGCACGCCACCCTCCTGCACCAGCTCGGCCTCGATCACGAAAAGCTCACCTACCGCTACGCGGGCCGCGATTTCCGGCTCACCGATGTGTTTGGCAAGGTTGTCACGGACATCCTGGCTTGAAGAAGACTCTCACCTGCTCCAAAACCCCGCATGGTCCTCGACACCCTCGCCAACGCCGCCCGCTACGAATCCCTGAACTCACGCTTTCCCAAGGCCTTTGCCTGGCTGCGCACGATGGACGGCACGCAGGAGCTCGGACGGCATGACATCGATGGCGATCACTGCTTTGCGCTGGTGCAGACGTATGAATCAAAACCCATCGAAAAGGCCAAGTTTGAGGCACACCGGAAATACATCGACATCCAGTTCATCCACAGCGGTCGCGAAACGATCCTCTGGGCCCCTTTGGACACGATGAAGGAGGAGACGATGGCCTACTCCGACGAGAAAGACGCCGCGCTGTGGAAGCTCACCGCCGACACCACGCCGCTGCACGTCAGCGCCGGGCACTTTGCCATCCTGTGGCCGCAAGATGCGCACGCACCCTGCATCGAGTGGGACAAGCCGGAGCAGGTCTTCAAGGTGGTCGTCAAGGTGGCGGTGGAGTAGGCGCGGTGTGTTTTTGGGCCATTCCGAGGCTGGTTTGCCCTTGCCACGCCAGCGGCTTTCAACCAGCATGGCCGCCGCATGCAATCCAAGTCCTTTCTCCAACGCAACTGGTACTTCTTCACGCCCATCGTGATCATCATCATCCCCGCGATCATGGCGGTGAACTCGATGGTGAACTGGGGTTACGGCTTCTCCGAGTCGATGAACGCCCTGATGCACTTCGGCTCCACAGACACGCGTTACTCGATCGGTTTCTCCGAACTGGGTTTCAAGACACTCAAGAAGGGGATGGATGGCCGCACGGTCTACGGCCTGATCAAAAACCCTTTCGAGCGCCAGGTGGAGGACACCGTTTGGCGCTACTCCATGCCCCAGGACAATGCCCCTTACTACCACGAGCGCACCGTGATCTTTGAAAAGGACGCGCAGGGCATCCCACGAGTAAAGAATGTCATCAGCCGCTTCCACACACCGGAAATGAAATGAGCGAGTCCATTGGTTGAACCCCCCGCTCATTTCGACGATCTTCCCCGCATGAAAAAAACCGTGAGGTATTCTCTCGCCGCCTCCAGCCTCGTTCTCGCGCTGGCGCTGTCCTCCTGTAGTGGCCCTTCCATCAAGGGTCTGCCCAAGAACCTGCCCGTCATCAATCTCCACGGCTCGAAGGAGACTCCGCCTCACGCGATGGCGAAAAACGAGTATCCCTTTGACGAAAATGGCGATTACAAGACCGAATGGGCGGCCGGTGGTGGCCGCACGGCGAGCAAACCGGAGGTAGACTACACCTCGTGGCGCAGCTCTCACGGCGGCGAACCCACCCCGCACAAGGACTACACGCCTCCCAAGAAGAAGAAAACCTCATCCAGCAGCAAATCGAAGAGCAAGGGAGGAAGCTACACCATCAAGGCGGGTGACTCACTCTCCGTCATCGCCGCCAAGACAGGCACCAGCGTGTCGAAGCTGAAGGCAGCCAACGGCCTCAAAGGCGACATGATCCGCGCCGGCAAGACACTCAAGATTCCGAAATGACATGCCCCCGAAGTTCCATCGCCTTTTTTCCGCCCTCTTGGCGCTCCTGGCGGTGTTTGGCCCCTTGTCCGGACTTCAGGCGCAGTTTCGTTTCAACACGGTCGTCATTGACGCCGGTCATGGCGGCAAGGACCCGGGCACAATCTGGTATCACCGTGTCGAAAAGCATCTCGCGCTCGACGTCGCGAAACGAGTCGAGACCGCCCTGCGTGCCAAAGGGATCAAAACGGTGATGATCCGCCGCACGGACACCTTTGTGGAGCTGGACCAACGGGCCCGGCTGGCGAACAAGGTGCCGAACTCGATCTTCGTCAGCGTCCACTTCAACGCGGATGGCAAGGATTTCGGCAAAAATGGGGCGGAAATGCATTATTATGGCTCCCGTGGCCTCTTTCTTGGCCAGCGGCTGGATGCGGCTTTCGACAAATATGTGAAACTCGGCTGCCGAAAGCTGGTGCAGCGCAAAAGGCTCGTCGTTCTTCGTGAAACGAAAGCGCCCGCGGTGCTGGTGGAATGCGGCTACCTCACTCATC
>JBJONJ010000670.1:0-5924 GCA_046051905.1 Verrucomicrobiota bacterium | reverse complement strand
TCGCTACAACGATTCTGCGCCGGGCTTTTTCAATCCCGGCGGCCAGAGCTACGACATTGACCAGCATGAGACGAACTGGGCTGTCTTCCTCCAATCGCAGGCGGAGATCCTGCCCGGCTGGAATGTGATCACCGGCCTGCGGCATGACAGCTACTCGGACTTTGCCGATGCCACCACCTGGCGTGCCGGCACGAGCTGGCGCATGCCTTGGACGCAGACCATCCTGCATGCGAACTACGGCACCGCCTTCGCCCCACCGACGCCGCAGGACCGCGAAGGTGCCATCTGGGCTCCGTTTGGCGGCCAGTTAATAAACCTAAAGCCCGAGCGCAGTCGCGGATTCGAGGTTGGTATCGAACAGCCCATCGAAGCAGCGAACCTCAACCTCGCGCTGACATGGTTTCACAATGATTTGCAGGACACCTTTGAGTTCGTTGGTGCTCCCGCCTTTCTCCAACCGGTCGGCAAAGCCCGTCGTGAAGGCTTTGAGGCATCGGCTCAATGGCAGCCCTGCAAGGAATTCGGCTTCAACGCCAGCTACACCTACCTGGAGTCCGACAATCTCACCACCGGCCGCCGCCTCGTGCGCCAGCCGCGGCACATGCTCACCGCCAGCATGAACCTGCGCCCGCAGGAGCGGCTCACCTTCACGCTCTCCGGCTCGTATGTCATCGACCGCGAGGACTTCGATGCGGCCACCTTTGCCAGGATGGATGCCGAAGACTACTTCCTCGCCCGACTGACCGCGAACTGGCAGGTAAGCCGCCACCTCGATGTCTTCGCCCGCATCGAAAACCTGTTTGGTGACGACTACCAGGCCGTGGCCGGCTTCCCCACCTTCGATACCGGTGCCTATGCAGGTTTGAAGCTGCGCTTCTGACGCATCTATGCTAGAGCAGCGCCGTGGCCAACCGCACGACGTCACGTTCTGATTCCCCTGCCGCGCTGCGCGAGCGGTTCATCCGCCGTGTCAGCGTGGCTTCTCCGTTTTATCAGATGTTCGATCATCTGCCGGATCTGGCGTTCTTTGCGAAGGATCGCGATTTCCGCTTCATGTGCGCCTCGCGTCGCTTCATGGACCGTTTTGGCTTTCACGATGAAAACGACATCGTGGGCAAAAATGACTTCGATCTCTTCCCGGACCGTCTCGCCGAGAATTTCCGTCGCGATGATGAGGAGGTCTTCGCCTGTGGAAAGCCGAAGCTGAACATCGTGGAGCTCTTTTTCACCGATCAGGGCATCCCGGACTGGTTTGTGACGAACAAGCTCCCGCTCTTCGATGACAAAGGCCGCGTCATCGGCCTCATGGGGACCGTGCAGAGCTTTGAGGGCAAGAAGCAGGTGCTGCAGCCCTACCTGCAAATCGACCGTGCCCTCGCCTACATCCGCGAGCACTTCCGCACCGGCGTCTCGATCACCGAACTCGCCGAAATCGTGCATCTTTCGCCCCGCCAACTTCACCGGAAATTCGTCGAGACCTTCGGCGCCAGCCCGCAGGCCTTCATCATGAAGCTGCGCATCCAAGCCGCCTGCGAGGCGCTGCAAAAAGAGGGCGCTCAAATCGCCGAAGTGGGCCGCGAGCTAGGCTTCTGCGATCAAAGCGCCTTCACTCAGCACTTTCACCGCCACATGGGCATGACGCCCCTGCATTACCTGCGGCAATTTCGTCTCCGCAGGGCTTGAATTTCCGTTTGCCCTCCGCCGCAAGTCCGCCTAAAGACTGCGCCCCACGACTTCCGCGCGGTTAGCTCAGCGGTAGAGCACTGCCTTCACACGGCAGGGGTCGCAGGTTCGAACCCTGCACCGCGCACCATCCTGGATTCTCCAGTTAAAGAATCCCCCATGGAAATCCTCTCCAAACGAGGGCCAAATCGACGAAAAGGATCGCAAAGCACCACAAATCCCCTGCCCTGCGTGAGAGCGGCCGCTGGCCTCGTATGAAGTCACTCATGCGCCCGCTTCTTGTCCTCGCCCTCGCTTCGTCACTTATCGCCGCCGACTGGCCTGCGTATCGCGCGGATGCCTCGCGCAGCGGCTACACGAGCGAGACCATCCCGAATCAGCTGCGCCAGCGCTGGGCCTTTCGGCTACCGAGCGGACCACGCATCGCGTGGCCGAATTCGGAGCGCATGGAGTATGACCGCGCCTTCCAGCCGATCATCGTGGGCGATCTCGTGCTCTTTGGCAGCTCGGCGGATGATCAGGTGTATGCGCTGGATGCAAAAAGCGGTCGCGTGGCGTGGCGCTTCTTCACCGGCGGCCCCGTGCGCTTTGCGCCGACGGCGTGGAAGGACCGCGTCTTCGTCGTGAGCGATGATGCGCATCTTTACGCGCTCGCGTTGGCGGATGGAAAGGTGCTCTGGAAACATCGCGCTGGTCCGGCGGGTCGTCAGGTGCTCGGCAATGAGCGCATGATCTCGCACTGGCCGGCTCGCGGCGGCCCGGTGGTGATGGATGACATCGTTTATTACGCGGGCGGCATCTGGCCGAGCGATGGCGTGTATCTGCATGCGCTGAAAGCGGACACCGGCGCTCCGGTTTGGCAAAATGGCGATACCGGCTCGATCTACATGCCGCAGCCGCACGGTGGCGCGGAGGCCGCGAGCGGTGTCGCGCCGCAGGGCTACCTGCTCGCCAGTGGCGGCTCGCTCATCGTGCCGACGGGTCGTGCGGTGCCCGCGGTGTTTGAGCGTGCGGATGGCAAACTGCGTTACTATCACTTGCAGAAGAACCAGCAGCGCGGCGGCACGCGTGTACTCGTCACCGAGTCGAATTTCCTCAATGCGGGCACGCTGTTCGACATCGCCAACGGCGAGGTCTCGGGCAACTTCGGCACCGGACCAAGCGTCGCGATCAACGGCGGTGTCGTGCGTGCCGAGGGCCGCACGCTGGCGACGTATCGCTGGAAGGACGTCGAAAAGATCGACCGCAAAGGTCAGAGCTACAAAGCCCGCGTGCTCGAGCAGGACAAGGTCGCGCCCGTCGAACGCGAGGTGCTCGAATTCATCATCACCGGCCCCGAGGCCGTCGTGGGCGCGGATGGCCTGATCAGCGCCATCGACTACACCGGCCAGCGCACCGAATGGTGGAAGCACAAGGTGGAAGGCCGCGTGCTCGGCCTCGCCGCGGGCAATGGTCGCCTCGTTGCCACCACCGATGCGGGCATCGTGTATCTCTTTGATGGCGATCCCGCGCCGCTGCCCGTCGCCGAAGCTCCTGCGGAAGAAAAACCACTCGATGCCGCCATCGCCGCCGAAGCGAAAGCCATTCTCGATGCGACGAAAGTCACCGAAGGCTACGCCGTCGTGCTCGGAGCAGCGCATGCCGATTTCGCGCTCGCTTTGGCTCGTCAGTCGAATCTTCACCTCATCGCGATGGAGGCCGATGAAGCCGCCGCCGATGCCGCGCGGCATCGCATTGCCGCCGCGGGGCTTTACGGCACACGTGTGAGCGTTCACAGCGGCTCGCTGGAGGCTACGACGTATCCCAAGCACTTCGCGAACCTCGTCATCGCGCCGAAAGCCGTCACGCCCGCGATTCAAACAGAGCTTGAGCGACTTCGCCGCCCCTACGGCGGCATCATTTGCCATCGCGGCAGTTTGAAACTCGAAAAAGCCGCCACGCTCGCCGGTGCGGGCGATTGGACGCATCAAAACGGCAGCGCCGCGAACACACTCTGCTCCGATGACGAGGTCGTGAAGGGCAAGCTGTCCATGTTTTGGTTTCGCGATGTCGAGTTCGAGGTCGCGAACCGCCATGGGCAAGGCCCCGCGCCGCTCATCGCGCATGGCTTCATGGTCGTCGGCGGCGTACACGGTCTCTGCTGCCTGGATGCCTACAACGGACGCAAACTCTGGGAATACGAGATTAAAAACCTACTCATCGACTACGACGGCATCCATCACGATGTCGGCATCGGCGACACCGGCAGCCCCTTCTGCCTCGGTGGCGACTCCGTCTATGTCAAAAACGGCCCGCGTTGCCTCCGTATCGACCTCGCCACCGGCAAGCTCCTGCGCGAGATCGCCACGCCCGTGCCTGCCGACGCTGCGAACCGCAACTGGGGCTACCTCGCGTTTGAAAACGGCCTGCTCTTTGGCTCCGTCGAAAACGCCGCGCACAACGTCAGCCCGCGCTACGAGCTCACGAACCTGCGCACCGAGTCCGTGCTCTTCTTCGCTGTCGATCCCGCTACCGGCGCGGTGAAGTGGCAGTATCAGCCGAAGGGCAGCCTCCGGCACAACGCCATCGCCATCGCCGGTGAGCGTGTCTATTTGATCGACCGCCCCATCGTCGAAGCCGATCGCGTCACGAATCCGCGACGCGATGGCAAATCCGCGCCGAAGCTCACGCACAACCAGCTCCCGCCCGGCACGCTCCTCGCCATCGAGGCCGCCACCGGCAAAGTCTTGTGGGAAAACCGCGACGACGTGTGGGGCACGCAGCTCGCCGTCAGCGCCAAGCACGGCGTGCTGCTCATGAACTACAAAGCCGTGCGGCATAACTTCTTCGAGCTCCCCTCCGAGGTCGGCGGACGCATCGCCGGCTTCGACATCACGTCCGGCAAGCGTTTGTGGGACCAGGACGCAAAGTATCAAACGCGCCCGCTCATCAACGACCGCACCATCTACGCGCAAGGCGGCGCGTGGGACCTCAAAACCGGCTCGCCCGTCGAATGGGAACTGAAGCGCTCGTATGGCTGCGGCCAAATCGCCGCGAGCAAAAATTTGATGCTCTTCCGCAGCGCCACACTCGGCTACGTCGATCTCACCCGCAGCGCCGGCACCGAAAACTACGGCGGCATCCGCCCCAGTTGCTGGATCAACGCCATCCCCGCCTCCGGCCTCGTCCTCGTCCCCGACGGCTCCTCCAAATGCCATTGCAGCTACCAAATGCAGGCCTGGTTTGCGTTGCAGGGGGAGTAAGAAGCATGGGACATGGACTGCGGCAGCCTGCTGCCGCTTTCCGGAGGCCAGCCTGCTGGCCGTCGAGCGTCAAAAGAGCCTATCCAATCTCAAGCCACCCGATCCATGCGAGAGCAGCAAAGCTTCTCGTTCGCCAGCAGCATCCGGCGGCAGCAAGGCTGCCTTGAAAAAAGCGGCAGCAGGCTGCCGCAGTCCATGTCTGACGACTTCACGCAAAACAAGCCGCTCATGTCCGTTTGGACCTCATGCGCTCTCTATTCCTCGCGTTGCTCGCCGTGCCTGCTTTTGCCGCTGAACCTGTCGTTTTCGTCTCTGCCTTCGCTTCGGGCGAAAAGGCCGGGATTCATGCCTTTGGCTTCGATTCGGAGAAAGGCAGGCTGAAGCCGCTGAAACGCACCAAGGGCATGCAGAGCCCGTTTTTCATCGCGATCTCGCCGGACAAACGGTTCCTGTATTCGATCGACGAGTTTGGCGGGAAGGACAATTACGTCGCGGCTTTTGCGATTGAAGGTCGTGGTGGGGATTTGCGACTGCTGAATCGTCAAAACACACGCGGAACAGCCTCGTGCTTCGTCGAAGTCGATCCATCAGGCAAATCGGTGCTCATCGCGAACTATAGCAGTGGCAATGTGAGCTCGTTTCCGGTGAAGAGCGACGGCTCGCTCGGCGAATCAGTGTCGTTTTTCCAGCACAGCGGCTCCAGTGCCGAACCAGAGCGCCAGAAAGGACCGAACGCGCACTGCTTCGTCATCAGCCCCGATGGTAAACACGCTCTCGCCTGCGATCTCGGCATCGACAAGGTCATGATCTACACACTCGACGCTGCCAGCGCCAAGCTCACCCCGCATGCCACGCAGCCCTTCGCCAAGCTCACGCCCGGCAGCGGCCCGCGGCATTTGACTTTTCATCCCGGCGGCAAGCTCGTCTATGTCATCAACGAACTCGCCAACACGGTCACTGTCTTCGACTGGAACGCTGCTGATGGCACGCTGAAGGAGA
>JBJONJ010000669.1:0-5721 GCA_046051905.1 Verrucomicrobiota bacterium | reverse complement strand
CGCTGGCAATGGCGACAAGGAAGTCTCCGGCGATGGAGGCCCTGCCGTGGCTGCCGGGCTTGGCTGGATCGCCTGCCTCGCCTTCAACCATGACTGCACCCAGCTCAGCATCAGTGGCGATGGCAAAAGCGGCATCCGCGTCGTGGACATGCGCACCGGCCTCATCAGCACACTCACCGGTCTCAACGGCAGTCGCGCCCATGCCGTGGACTCCAAGGGCAACGTCTTTATCCCCACGCGCTTCGGTGTGCGCATGAGAAGCCCCGATGGCAAAGTGCAAACCCTCGAAGACCCCGCCGCGATCCCGCCGCTCGCAGGCGTCAAGCACCTCTGGGCGGACCGCGATGACAACCTTCTCATTGCCGACGCGAGCAATCATCGCATCCGCAAGTTCATCGTCTCCGAGCGCAAGCTCGTCACCCTCGCCGGCAACGGAGCCAAAGGCAGCGAAGGCGTCCCCGGTCCGGCGCTGCAAGCCCTGCTCGGCGAACCGCACGGCGTCGTCACGCATCCACGCACCGGCGACATCTACATCGCCGATTCACGCAACCATCGCGTGCTGCGCATCAAGCAGCGTCCGTGACCTGTCTCTCCACCCTCAACACCAACCCATGAAAACACGTTCCATCAGCATCATCATGAAACGCAGCTTCATCTGCCTGCTTGCGCATCTCACATCGGTCCATGCCGCTGAGCCGCTCACCGCCTTTCCTGGCGCCGAAGGCTATGGACGCTTTGCCAAAGGTGGTCGTGGTGGTGATGTGTATCATGTGACGAACCTCGACGACAGCGGCGATGGCAGTTTGCGGGATGCGATCAAGACCAAGAAGGCCGAGGTGCCGCGCACCGTGGTGTTTGATGTCGGTGGCACGATCCAGTTGAAGAAGTCACTGCGCATCGAAGGCGTGAAAGGACTCACTCTGGCCGGACACACGGCCCCCGGCGGCGGAATCACGCTGCGGGATCACGGAATCGACTTTCGCAAGTGCTCGGATGTCATCGTGCGCTACATGCGCTTCCGTTTGGGCGATGAAACGAAGACCTCGGAGGACGTGATCAACATCGGGCCAGAAGAAGGCACTTGCCGCGATGTGATTCTCGATCATGTCACAGCCACCTGGGGAATCGACGGCATCATGGACGTCTATGCGGCGGACCGTTTCACCATGCAGTGGTGCCTGTTTGGCGAGGCGCTCAATGACAGTACCCATCACAAAAAAGAGCCGCACGCGATGCTGATGTCCTTCCGCAAGATCAAGGGCAGCATCAGCATCCATCACAACCTGCTCTTCAGCAGTCGCGACCGCCATCCGACGCTCGGCGGTCATCTCGACTTCCGTAACAACGTCATCTACAACTGGGAAGGCGCGTGCAACTTAGGCACTGGGAGCTTCAACCTCATCGCTAACTACTGGAGGCCAGGGCCGAACACCGACTTCAAACGCAACCCTTTCCCAATCTCCCCAAAGGTCGAGCAGTCCGATGGCACCACCGGTTTTCTCAGCGGCAACATCTTCGAGTCCAAACCCGAATGGAGCACCGACAACTACGCAGCCGTCAAATGGGGTGTGCGCGGCGGCAAATACATCGGCGAGGTGACGAAGGAGAAGTTCGCCCAAGCTGAAGAAGTCGTCTCTGAAAGCGAACGCCCCACCACGCAAAGCGCCGAAGCCGCCTACGAACTCGTTTTGACCCAAGCCGGTGCCAACAAAGTGCGCGATGAGGCTGATCAACGCGTGATCGCTGGCGTAAAGGACCGCACGCATCGCCGCATCGACAGCCAAAAGGAAGTCGGCGGCTGGCCGCAGCTCGAATCCGGCACCGCACCCACCGATTCCGACCGCGACGGCATGCCCGACGCCTGGGAAAAAGAGCACGGCCTCAACGCCAATGATCCGGCGGATGGCAATGCCATGCAAAAAGACGGTTACACGAATCTTGAGCACTACCTGAACTCGCTGCTGAATTGACTGCCACGACGCGTAAAACGACTTCCCTTCTTCTCACCCGCCTTTCAAAATCGTCTCCATGATCATCTACGGAACCGCTCTCCTCGCCGTGTGCCACTTGCTGGGCATCATCATTGGCGATCTCATCGGCCGGGCGCTCGGAATGACGACCAATGTGGGCGGTGTGGGCATCGCGATGCTGCTGCTGATCGTCTCGCGCATCTATTTGCATGAGAGCGGTCGGCTGTGCGCCACTTCGGAGAGCGGTGTGCATTACTGGGGTGCGATCTACATCCCGGTCGTGGTGGCGATGGCGATGCAGCAGAATGTGGTGGCAGCTTTGAAGGGCGGCCCGGTGGCGCTGATCGCGGCGGTGGGTAGCGTGGTGCTCTGCGGGCTGTTTGTGGCCTTCATCAATCGCATGGAGCCGGAAACTAAGGCTGAGGAGGACGGCAAATGACGTGGGAGATTCTTGAGAAGGCCGCGAAGGAGAATGGACTCGTCACCGCGTTTGCCGTGGTGGGTTTGGTGATGCTCGTGTCGGGCGTGATCTCGCGGAAGCTGACCTTTGGTCGCGTGCAGGGCTCAGCGATTGCCATCCTCATCGGGCTCGCGCTGGCCTATGTCGGCGGGAAGATGTCGGGCGGCTCGAAGGGGCTGGCTGATCTCGCCTTGTTCAGCGGTGTCGGTTTGATGGGTGGGAACATGCTGCGTGACTTCGCCATCGTGGCGACGGCGTTTGAAGTCCATGCCGAGGAGGCGAAGAAAGCAGGCTGGATCGGTGCCATCGCGCTGCTGCTGGGCACGGTGCTGCCGTTCATCGTCGGCGTGGCGGTGGCCTGGGCCTTTGGCTATCGCGATGCGTTGAGCATGACCACCATCGGTGCGGGAGCGATCACCTACATCGTCGGCCCCGTGACAGGTGGAGCGATTGGCGCGACCTCCGATGTGATGGCGCTGAGCATTGCCACGGGTGTGATCAAAGCGATCCTCGTGATGATCTCCACGCCCGTCGCCGCCAAGTTCCTCCGCCTCAAGACGCCGCGCTCCGCCATGGTCTTCGGCGGCCTCGCGGGCACCGTCAGCGGCGTGAGCGCTGGTCTCGCGGCGACGGATCGCAGGCTGGTGCCCTATGGTGCGCTGGTGGCGACGTTTCACACCGGACTTGGCTGCCTGATGGGGCCGTCGGTGTTGTTTTTTATCGTCCGTGCTTTGGTTTGAATCTTATGACTGAACTCCCCATCATCGCCCGCGCTCGCTCCCATAGCCGTCGCACTGCTTTCAGCTCGAACTCGGGCACGCAGAACTATCAGCAACTGCTCCACGACTCGGCCAGCATTGCCGCCGCCTTGCTCGGCGATGTGGAAGACCTCAAGGAAGCCCGTGTCGCTTTGCTGGTGACGCCCGGCGCGGAGTATGTGGCGGCGCAGTGGGGCATCTGGCGTGCGGGTGGCATCAAGCTGCCGATTTGTCTCTCCGCCACGGAATCGGAGTGGGAGTATGTGCTCACCGATTCGCAGGTGAGCCTCGTTTTGGCCGATGCGGCGAACCTGGCAAAGATCGCCCCGCTTTGTGAGCGGTTGGGTGTGAAGCTCATGAACACGAGCAACATCAGCGCGTCCTCAAAGCCGCTGCCGGAGATTGATGTGAATCGCCGGGCGATGATCCTCTACACCAGCGGCACGACGAGCAAGCCGAAGGGTGTCGTGACGACGCATGCGAATATCCAGGCGCAGATCGAGAGCCTTGTGACAGCCTGGGAATGGAGCGCGGCGGATCGAATCCCGATGTTTCTGCCGCTGCATCACATCCACGGCATCATCAACATCACCGGCTGCGCCTTGTGGAGCGGCGCATGCGTGGAGGCTTTCCCGCGCTTTGATTTGGCTACCATCCTCGACCGCGTGCGTGCCGATGCCTACACGCTCTTCATGGCCGTGCCGACGATCTATGTGAAACTCATCCAGGCGCTCGAAGCCGCGAGTGAGGCGGATCGTGAGGCCATCGTGGCCGGTTTCAAACGCCTGCGCCTCATGGTCTCCGGCAGTGCCGCCTTGCCCGCCAGCGTGCATGAGCAGTGGACCGCCCTCACCGGCCAAAAATTGCTCGAACGCTACGGCATGACGGAGATCGGCATGGCGATCTCCAATTTGTATCATGGCGAACGCCGCCCCGGAGCTGTCGGCGCGCCGCTGCCGAGCGTGGAAGTGCGTTTGAAGGCCGAAAATGGCCCCATCATCACTGCCGAGGATGAACCGGGAGAAATCCAAGTGCGCGGCCCCGGCGTCTTTCAAGCCTACTGGAACCGCGAACAGGCCACGGCGGAGACTTTTGAAGACGGCTGGTTCCGCACGGGCGACATGGCCGTGCTGGAGCGTGGCTACTACCGCATCATGGGCCGTCTGAGCGTGGATATCATCAAGAGCGGCGGCTACAAACTCAGCGCTCTCGAAATCGAGGCCGCTCTACTCGAACATCCGCTCATCGCCGAATGCGCCGTGATTGGCCTGCCCGATGACACCTGGGGCGAGGCTGTCAGCGCCGCGGTCGTTTTGAAAAGCGATACGCTGGAGCTCGCTGAGCTGCGTGACTGGTGCAAAGGCCGCCTCTCCGTCTATAAAATCCCTCAGCGCCTCAAAGTCGTCAGCGAACTGCCGCGCAATGCGATGGGGAAGGTCACCAAGCCAGCCGTGAAAGCCTTGTTTTGATCCTCATGTGCTTCGTCTTCTTACTCTTTGGTCTCTACCCTCTGCTCTCCGCTCTCTCGGCGGAGCCTCGTCTGCTCGTCCACTACATGCCGTGGTATGCCACGAAGGATGTGAGCGGCGCCTGGGGCTGGCATTGGACCATGAATCACTTCGATCCGGAGCAGAAGAAGTGGGACGACCAGCGGAAGATCGCCTCTTATGACTACCCGCTCATCGGCCCGTATGACTCGGGCGACGATCAGGCGCTCGAATGCCAGGCATTGCTGATGAAAATCGCGGGCCTGGATGGTGTCGTCATCGACTGGTATGGCACGAGCGACCTGAATGACCACGCGATGAACCATCGCAACACGCAAAAACTCATCCCGTGGCTGAAAAAGGCCGGATTGAGCTTCGCGGTGTGCTACGAGGACCAAGCGGTGAAGTCGCTGAAAAACGGTGAGGACGTGAAACAGGCCGCCAAAGACCTCGAATGGGCCGAGGAGCACTTTTTCGCGGATTCGAGCTACGAGCGGCAGAATAGCCGTCCCGTGCTTCTCGTCTTCGGGCCGCAGCATTTGAAGTGGAAGTTCGATCTGAAGTCCAAACCGCTCGTATTTGGTCTCGCGCATCTCGCCAAGGAAAACGGACTCGATGGCGCTTTCGCTTGGCCTCCAGTCACGGGTGGAAAGTCGCTTTCGCCAGAGCAGTGGAAGAAGGAACTCGGCCTCATCTATGCACAGAGGCAGCCTTTCATCGCCACCGCGTTCCCAGGCTTCAAAGACATCTACAAACAAGCAGGCGTGCACGACAGCTACGGCAGCATCGCCTCGCGTGGTGGTCTGACTTTCACTGAATCGCTCGATCAAGCTCTGCAAAGCAAGGCCCCGCTCATCCAGATCGCTACTTGGAACGATTACGGCGAGGGCACGATGATCGAACCGACGCGCAGCAACGGCTTCCGCCATCTCGAAAAGCTCCCGCGCTGTGGCAATCCGGCCGATTTGCGCCTTCCGGTCATGCTTTACCAGCTCCGCAAACGCGGCGGCGATGCTGCGAAGCTCGACGAGGCCGCCACGCGAATG
>JBJONJ010000668.1:0-9755 GCA_046051905.1 Verrucomicrobiota bacterium | reverse complement strand
GAGGCCTTTTCCAGAAGACGCCGGATGCCGTCGAGCTCCGGCAGCTTGAAGAAATCCGCGCCCAGTGTCTGCGGATCAAAGCGGGCGATGATCGCATGGACATCCTTGCCGGCGTTCTCATCCTGATGCCAGACATGCGGGAGATTGGCACCGAGCAGCACGATGTCGCCATCCGTCAGCGGGGCGATGTTATCGCCGACCACGCGGTGACCGCTGCTATGGATCGCGAGGGTGATCTGGAACTCGGGATGAAAATGCCAGCGCGTGCCGTAATCACGACCGCGCACGATTTCGCAGTGGAACGACTCCCAATCACGCTTCGGGACCTTTTCAAAAACAGGCTTCATGGATGAGGGACCTACTTTTTTGGCGGCTGGATGGACATGGCCAGGTTCACGAAATCTCCTTCCTCGCAGCAGCGCACAAAGCCCTCGGCGTATCGCTTGAGGTCGTCCCATTCATTGCGAATGTGCTCGGCCTCCTCCGGGGAGATGTGGCTGTCTCCGGCGGCCTTGCTGATCGCTGAGAGCACGTCGGCGAATCGTTTCACGATCTCCTGGGTGGCCGGGACGACCTCAAAACCTTTGAGGCATTTAGACGGTGGATTCCGCACAAACACGCCGCCTGCCTTCTGGCACAGCCAATGGATGAGCTGCTCGTCACGGGTGATCTCAAAGAGCTTCTGCACGCGGTCGAGCGGGTTCGTAGCTCCCTCGCCCTTGTAGTCCTCACCAGAGGCCCACTTATAAACGAGCGAGCTGGAGATGCCGAGCTGCGCGGCGACCTCCTTGACGTTGGAGTTTTTGTCGATGGCCTGCTGGATGACTTCGTGGGATTCCATGGGCGATCTGTCTCAAATGGCGGCCGGTTTGGCAAGCCGGATTCCTCGCCGCCTTTGCCATGCGAAAATGTCCTGGCTGAGGGCCTTTCAGGTTGTGGCGGAGGCCTTCGATGCGGTAGGATGACGGTCTCTATGAAACTCTCGCGTCTCATCCTTGTCGTGGCGGCTGTTTTCGGACTTGCCTCCTGCCTTGAAATCAAGTCCACCATCACCGTCAACAAGGATGGCACCGCCATCGTGGAGGAAACCGCCCTGCTCGGTGCTCAGCTCGCCGCCATGATGGCCCAGGGCGGCGGTGCGGGCGGCCCCGGTGAGCAGCTCAAAGGCCTCATCATGGGCAAGGACGAGGCGGAGAAGCGCGCCAAGGACCTCGGCGAGGGTGTCACGGTGAAATCCATCGAGGAGGTGAAGTCCCCTGATGGCAAGTCCGGTTCTAAAGTGACCTTCGCGGTGGCCGACATCCGCAAGCTGACCTACAAGCCGAACACGCCGGAGAAGGACGTATCCGGTGAGAAAAAGGACGACAAAATGACCTTCACCCTTGAAGGCTCCAAGCTGACGATCACCAACCCTGAGGCTGACAAGAAGCGTGAAGGCGGTGAAAAACCGAAGAAGAGCCCGGAGGAGATCGCCCAGATGAAGGCGCAGGTGGGCATGATGAAGCCGATGTTTGCCGGAATGCGTGTCTCGATCGAGGTGAAGGCCGGCAGCGGCATCGCCAGTACGGATGCCTCTCACCGCGAAGGTGACGGTGTGACCTATCTCGATGTGCAGTTCGACAAGCTCCTCGACAACGTGGACGCTTTTGCCGAAGTCATGGAAAGCGGCGATACCGGCCTGACGATGTCCGAGGCCGCGAAGAAGTTCGAGAAGGTCGAAGGCCTCAAAATTGAAGGCAAGAAGGTCGTGAAGGTCGAGCTGAAGTAAGCTCGCGATGCGTTTTCAATGACCGGATCGACGGGCCGATAGGTCCGTCGATCTTTTTTACTCAAACACGATCAAGCTCCGCGCCACCTCGCCTCGTTGCAGCGCGTCATAGGCCTCGTTGATGCCGGCGAGCGGATAACGGGCTGTGACGAGTTCGTCGAGCTTCAACTGGCCGGCGCGGTGCATGTCGATGAGCGTCAAAAGATCCGTTCGCGGCCGCGTGGTGCCATAGATGCTGCCGCGCAGGGTCTTCTCGGCATAGACGAGTTGGTTGATATTGATCGCCGCCTTGTCAGAGGCACTGGTGATGCCCACGACGACGCACATGCCGCCTTTTTTGGTGGCATCGTAGGCCTGCTCGGTGGTTTTCCCGCTACCGTAGGCTTCGAAGCAAAAATCGGCCCCTTTGCCTCCGGTGAGCGCTTTGATGCCTTCGACGGGATCGGTCGTGTTTGCATCGACGTAGTCGGTGGCACCAAAGATCCGCGCATCGGCCTCTTTGCGCTGAAATTTGTCCACGGCGATGATTTGCCGCGCTCCAGCCAGCTTCGCGCCTTGCACGATGTTCAGCCCGATGCCGCCGCAGCCTACCACGGCCACCGTGCTGCCCGGTCGCACCTGTGCCGCATGCACCACCGCTCCCACGCCGGTGATCACGCCGCAGCCGATGAGCGCCGCTTTTTCAAAGCTGATATCTGCCGGGATCTTCACCACGCTGGCCTCCGGCATTGTCGAGACCGTCGAGAACGCGGAAACGCCCGCGTAGTGACGGATGCTCTCGCCTGCGGCATTGCGAAAGCGAGTGGTGCCATCCGGCATCGTGCCGGTGAAGCGCATCTGCGTGCCCATGTCACACAGCGCCGGGCGGCCATTGGCGCAGTATTCGCAGCGACCGCAGGAACCGCGCCACACGAGGATCACCGGATCACCCGGCTGCACGCTCGTCACACCTTCACCCACCGCCTCAATGATGCCGCTACCCTCGTGGCCGAGGATGATCGGCATCGGCATCGAGAGATCGCCCTTCATCACATGCAGATCGCTGTGGCACACCCCAGCGGCCTTCATCCGCACCGTGACCTCGCCACGCTGCGGCGGCAGGACTTCGACCTCCTCGATGCGGAGGGGCTTCTTGGCTTCATAAAGAACAGCGGCGGGTGCGAGCATGGTCGTGGGCAGGGTGAGAGCCTAGAGTGGCAGATGTGTCCCCCGCCCGCAACGCAGGGATGGCATGGTCTCCGTGGTTCTTTCTCTTCCTCCTACTCCTACTCCTACTCTTCCTCCCCCGTCGAGCGTCTCAACAGCCCAATCCGAGAGGAAGAGTCAGAGTAGGAGGAAGAGGAGGATTGTTTCCCGAGGTTCTCCTCGGCCCTCGAAAAAACCACTTCCATTGCAAGACACCCTCGCGCTACGCTTTCTACTTCTCACCTATGCGTTCCCTGATCTGCCTCGCTCTCTCCGCCGTCGCCGCCCTTGCCGCGGACACGCACAAGCTCGTCCGCGTGTATGAAAAACTCCCTACGGAGCGGCCCATCGCCGTGGTGATTCCGGACGACGGCACGCAGCGCCAGTTCCTGGCCCTTCAGCGTGGCAAAATCCTCATCCTGCCCGCCGATCAAAATGCCGCCGAGGCCAAGACCTTCCTCGATCTGAGCCCTCGCGGCATGGAAGCGAAGGACGGTTTGTTTGAAGAAGGCCTCAATGGCCTCGCCTTCCATCCGAAGTTCAAGGACAACAGCCTCTTCTACCTCTGCTACACCATGCAGAAGCCGAAGCGCCTCATCATCACCGAGATGAAGGCCAAAGGCGATGTGGCCGACGAAAAAACCGAGCGTGTGATCCTGGAGATTCCGATGATCAATTGGAACCACCACGGCGGAAACATCCTCTTTGGCCCCGATGGCTACCTTTACATGGGCATGGGCGACAACTCGAAGCGCAACGGCGAACTCAAGATGTCCCAGCTCAACGCCACGCTCTACGGCAAGATCCTTCGCCTCGACGTGAACAGCCGCGAGTATGCGAACGCCTACGGCATCCCAGCCGATAATCCGTATGCCAACGGCGTGAACGCCCTCCCGCAGATCTACGCCACCGGCATCCGCAATCCCTGGGGCCTCAGCTTTGACGCCAAAGGCCACCTCTGGTGCGCCGATGTAGGCCAGGATCTCTACGAGGAGATCAACTGGATCACCAATGGCGGCAACTACGGCTGGCAGTTCCGCGAAGGCCCCGGCCCCTTCATGCTGAACACTGACACGCCGCCCGCCGACGCCAAATTCATCGAGCCCATCCACAGCTACAACCACGGCGAAGGCCTCAGCATCACCGGCGGCTATGTGTACACCGGCACCGCCTTCCCCGCACTCACCGGCGCTTACATCTACGGCGACTTCATTCTCGGCAAAGTGTGGGCACTCAAGGCCGACGACAGCGGCAAGGTCCTCAGCAACGACCTCCTCTTCACCAGCCCGCAAACACCTCCGGCTGATCCGAAGAAGAAGCCCACCGTCCTCATCAAGCCCACCGCCTTCTGCCCCGCCGCCAGCGGCGACATCCTCGTCCTCGACTGGAACGGCGGCATCTACAAGGTGGCGAAGTAATCCCGCCACCCCATGCCCGCCCACGCCGAGTCGTTTTCCATCACCACCCGCGGAAAAGGCACTTACGAGATCACCGAGCGCTGCCAGCAGATCATTCGTGCCAGCGGCATCCGCACGGGCAGTGCCACGATCATGGTGCAGCACACCAGCGCGAGCTTGGTGATCTTTGAAAACGCCGATCCTTCGGCCCGCACGGACTTGCATGCCTTCTTTGATCACCTCGTGCCTGAGGACACGCCTTACTTCGTGCATACCTACGAAGGCTCGGACGACATGCCCAGCCATCTGCGCATGGCCCTCACCCGCACTTCGGAGGTGGTTCCCGTGATGAACGGCCGTCTGGCGCTCGGCACCTGGCAGGGGATTTTTCTCTTTGAGCATCGCCGGGCACCCCACACGCGGGAAATCGTGGTGAGCGTGGTGGGGGAATGAGGCGCCCGTTTCTTCCGTGAACCCCGGCTTGCACGCCCCCCGCATCTCGCTACGGACACGGGCAACCATCCCTGAACGCCTCGTGACCAAAATCTTCGAAATCCTCGGTAAATTCGACACTGAAAGCGACTGCCACAAGCTGCTCTACGCGCCGCATCCGCTGCCCCTCAAGTATCGCGAGGGCCGGGTTTACAAGATCGAGTTCACTGGCGACGAGGCGGCGCTGGACGCCTTTGTGGCCCGCGTGCTCGTCGATTCGATCAGCCAAGAGGCCCGCACCGGCGGCCAGCCGGCCTTTGAGAAGGCCGCCTTCGTCCTCGAATACGGTATGAAGGGCGCTGCGCTCGATCTCGAGAAGGAGATGATCCTCAACTACTTCCGCGGCATGAGCTCGCCGGGCTTTGAGATCTCCCGCCTCACCCTGCGCACGCGCATTTATGTGTTTGGCGACGGAGCGGACACCGCCCAGTCTCAATTCGTGCGGGACATAGTGAACCCGGCGATCCACACCCACGAGGTGTTGAAGGCCGCCGCTTAAGGTAAGAGTTTCACGACTCCCGCCCTGGCCTTCCACGGTTCTGTTTGATGCCGGCGCGGTGGCGCTTCGATTTGACGAGTTTTTTCTTCAAAGAGCGTGGCCGGGGCCGGTTTTGACGCCGGAGCTTCTCCTTCGCGTTTTGCGCTTCCAGCTTCGTGGAGGCTTGGCGTGCCTCCAGCCGGTCGCAGAGCTCCTGCCGGGCCAGCAGGCGGTTTTGGGACTGGGAACGCTCCCTCTGGCAGCGCACCTCGAGGCCGGTGGGTACATGCCGCAGCACCACGGTGGAGCTGGTCTTGTTGATCTTCTGCCCGCCGGCTCCGGTGCCGCGTATGAAACTCTCCTCCAGGTCCTCCTCGCGGAGGTGGAGGCGCTGCATGCGTACGCGCAGGGAACTGTCATCAGGCAGGTCGGCCATAGGAGGCGATCTTGCTGTTTGAAATGGCAGTCGCAACCGCTATGACAGCCGGATGGAAGAATACCACCGACTGCTCCGCAAAGTCCTCGAACACGGCTCCTACCGCGAGGACCGCACCGGCACCGGCGCGTATTCCGTTTTTGGCGAGCAGAGCCGCTACGACCTGCGCACGCATTTCCCCCTCGTGACGACGAAAAAGCTCCACCTGCGCTCCATCATCCATGAGCTGCTGTGGTTTATCAAAGGCGACACGAACGTCAAATACCTCCAGGACAACAAGGTAACGATCTGGGACGAGTGGGCGGATGAGAAGGGTGATCTCGGTCCCGTCTATGGCGCCCAGTGGCGGCGCTGGCAGGGGGCGGATGATGCCACCCCGCACGACCAGATCGCCGACGTGGTCGAGTCGCTTCAAAAGAACCCCTACAGCCGTCGCCACATCGTCAGTGCATGGAATGTGTCCCGCATCGGCGAGATGGCGCTGCCGCCCTGCCACTGCCTCTTCCAGTTCTTCGTCGATAAAGGCCACCTGAGCTGCCAGCTCTACCAGCGCAGCGCGGACCTCTTCCTCGGCGTCCCCTTCAACATCGCCAGCTACGCCCTGCTCACCATGATGGTGGCCCAGGTCTGCGGCTTGAAGCCGGGCGAGTTCGTGCACACCTTCGGTGACCTGCACCTCTACTCGAACCACCTCGACCAGGCCCGCGAGCAGCTCTCGCGTGAGCCCCGGCCGCTGCCGGTGATGCGGATCAATCCCGAGGTCAAAAAGCTCGATGAGTTCAAATTCGAGGACTTCAGCCTCGAAGGCTACGATCCGCACCCCACGATCAAGGCACCCATCGCCGTCTGAGGCAGGGAAGCGGGATTAATTACACACAAAGGCGTGCACGCCGCGGCGTTGTCCGGTAGGTTTTCGGACTTCAACCACCCCGCCGCCATGCTTCGCCGCACTCTGACCGTCTTCACGGCCCTCGCCTTCGCCCTCAGCAGCCATGCCGCTGATCCAAAGCCCGAACCCAAGCCGCAGCCCGCGCCTTCCAAGCCGGAGCCGAAGCCCGATCCAGCGAAGCCAGAACCAAAGCCCGAGCCCAAACCGGAACCCAAACCCGAGCCGAAGCCCCAGCCCGCTCCTGCACCGTCCAATCCTCCGGCACAAACCTCCCAGCCCGCCGCCGCACCTGCTCAGCAAACCGCTTCCAAGCCCGCCGAGGACAACAAGCCGAAGAAGAAGTCCGTGGCGGACTTCACGAAGGATTTCAAAGGCATCGACGGCCTCTTCCGCATGTACCTGGACATGGAAAAGGGCGCTCCATGGCTCTACATCGCGAAATCGCAGCTCGGCCCCGAGTTCATCTACTTCAATCACAGCGTCGATGGCCCCGTGGGCGTCGGTCACAACCGCGGACGCTATGGCGAGGAGACCATCGTCGTGCTGCGAAAGGTCTTCGACCGCGTCGAGTTCGTCGAGAGCAACACCTCCATCTACTTCGATCCGCAGAGTCCGCTGGCCCGCGCCCGCAACGCGAACATCAGCCACGCCATTCTCGCCAGTGAAAGCATCGTCGCCGAAGACAACGAAGGCGTGCTCATCCCCGCCACGAACCTCTTCATGCGTGAATCACTCACCGCAGTGAAATTTGGCGAGCGTTCGATGCTCGGCCGCCTCTCCGAGTCGAAGACGAAGGTCATGCGCATCAACGGCTACCCGAAGAACACCGCCGTCATCACCGAATACGTTTACGAGAACCAGAATCCGCCCCACGAGTTCGAGGCCGACATCGCCGATCCGCGCTACATCACCGTGCAGGTGCAGCACACGCTGCTCGCCATGCCGGAGAGTGATTTCAAGCCACGCCTCGACGACCCGCGCATCGGTTACTTCACCCACCAGATCACCGACATGACCAGCCTCGATGCCGCGCCCTTCCGCGACGTCATTCACCGCTGGAACCTGGTGAAGCAAAAGCCCGGCACCGCCCTCAGCGAGCCCGTGGAGCCCATCGTCTTCTGGATTGAAAACACCACGCCCATCGAATTCCGCGACACCATCCGCGCCGCCGTGCTGAAGTGGAACGAGGCCTTCGAGACCGCCGGCTTCAAAGATGCCGTCGTCGTCAAACAGCAGCCCGATGACGCCAAGTGGGACGCCGGCGACATCGAGCACAACGTGCTCCGCTGGACCAGCAGCGTGAATCCGCCCTTCGGTGGTTACGGCCCCAGCTTTGCCAATCCGCGCACCGGCCAGATCCTCGGTGCCGACATCATGCTGGAATACAGCTACATCACGAAGCGCCTGCTCACGAAGAAGCTCTATGACGACCTCGGCCTCGCCACCGAGCAGAGCACGCAGGACGCGAAAAAGCTCGATCCACACGCCTGCCTCGCCTGCAATTGCGCCCGCCATGGCATCCAGTTTGGCCAGGCCATGCTCCGCCTGCAAAAGAGCGACCGCATTGAGGTGGACCGCCTCGTCAAAGAATCGCTCTACTACCTCGCCCTGCACGAGGTGGGCCACACGCTTGGCTTGAATCACAACTTCCGCTCCAGCCATCTCCACACGCCCGAGACCATTCACAATGCCGAGATCACCGAGAAGGTCGGCCTCACCGGCTCCGTCATGGATTACCCGCCGGTGAACCTCGCGCCGAAAGGCGTGAAGCAGGGGCAATACTTCACCACCAAGCCCGGCCCCTATGACCACTGGGCCATCCACTTCGGCTACAGCGAGGCCTTGGAAGATCCCGTCGAGGAAGGCAAGCGCCTCGAAGCCATCGCCAGCCAGTCCCACAAGCCCGAGCTGGCCTTTGCCAACGACGCCGATGACATGCGAGCCACCGGGAAGGCCATCGATCCTCGTGCGATGCTCTTCGACATGAGCAGCGATCCCATCGTGTATGGCGAGCAGCGCTGCGACATCGCCAAGGGCGAGCTCAAGAACGTGCTCAAAGACCTCGCCGAGCCGGGCAAGAGCTGGCAGGAGGTCGCGCAGGGCTACATGTCGATCACGAAGGAGGTCGGAAATGCCCTCACCGCCATCTCGCGCTATGTCGGTGGTGTTTATGTCGAACGCGCCGTGCAGGGCCAGGCGGAGGGCGTGAAGCCCTTCAAGCCCGTCGAGGCCGAAAAACAACGCCGCGCCCTCGCCGTGCTCGCGAAGCATGCCTTTGCTCCCGATGCTTTCGCCGCCCCCGCCGAGCTCTACGCACATCTTCAACAGCAGCGCCGCGGCTTTGACCACGGCGAAGGCACCGAGGACCCAAAGCTCCACGACATCGCCTTCCGCATCCAGACCGGGCTGCTCGCCCACATCCTGCATCCCGCCACGCTTCAGCGCCTGCAGGACAGCTCGCTCTATGGCAACGAGGTCAGCGTCGATGAGGTTTTGACCTCCCTCACCGCCGCCATCTGCACCGGCGATGGTCCCGCGAAGCCCGTCAGCGCCATGCGGCAGAATCTTCAGCTCGATTACATCAACCGCCTGCTCAGCCTCGCCCACAGCGGCAGCTTTTACCACGCCACCCAGAGCAGCGCCCTCCTTCAAATCGAAAGCATCAAAGCCCTCAACTTCCCCAACACCCCCGCCCACCAGCTCGCCATCAAATACCGCATCCGCCGGGCACTGGATGAGAAGTGAGCTGGAGTACGTTGTTCACGCTTCATCGTGTCAGGGGTGTCCAGTGGCTTAACGACCCCAAGCTCAGCGACGGCGGAGGCTGGCGCGGCCCGTGCATGGCGGGTGGAAAGGCGGCGGCGGAAGCACGGGCCGTGACAGCCGTAGCCGTTCGCTGCAGCGCATGGTAGGCGTTTCCGGGTGTTGGAGTAGAGTCATTCGAGCCACGAGTAATGCTTCTGAAGGAAATTGCGGCATGAGTCACGGTTGCCACTGCAAGCGTGCTTGGAAAGCTCGCGCACCTGCTCGGCAAAGTCTGCTGGCGAGGCACCAAGCTCGATAAGGTGGGCGATGCAGGTCGTCGCCTCGAATGCGAGCCAGTTGGTGAA
>JBJONJ010000667.1:0-10253 GCA_046051905.1 Verrucomicrobiota bacterium | reverse complement strand
GGATGCGGAAGACAAGCATCCAGTGATGGCTGGAAACCCGCGCAATTTCAATTGGCTGTTGAATGTCGAAAGCAAGCCTGTGACAGCTCGCAAAACAGTTTCCAAGGTTAAGAAAAAAACGGTCAGCGTAAGCGTGCGGTAATAGGCAGCTCCGTAGGCGCAGGATTCGAAGACCGCTTCCCGATCCAAGGAAAATCCGGGCTCTTGAACATGCCATCCTCGTTTGCACCTCTCCCCGGCCCGCCTACCCTCGCGGGCACATGTCCGACCGGCTTTTCCTCCTCGACGCGATGGCGCTGATCTACCGCGCCCACTTCGCCTTCATCAAAAATCCCATCCGCACGAGCGACGGCGTGAACACCTCCGCGCTCTATGGGTTTGCGAACACGCTGCTGGACATCCTGCACAACCAGAAGCCCACCCACCTCGGCGTGGCCATCGACACCTCCGCGCCCACGCCGCGCCATGAGATGTTCCCGGACTACAAGGCGCAGCGCGAGGAGATCCCCGAGGACATCGCGATGGCCATCCCGCAGGTGAAACGCCTGCTCCAGGCCATGAACGTGCCGCTGCTGGTGCGGGATGGCTACGAGGCGGACGACATCATCGGGATCATGGCCGCCCGTGCGGACAAGGCGGGCATGGAAACCTTCATGGTCACGCCGGACAAGGACTTCGGCCAGCTCGTGACCGAGCACGTCAAAATCTACAAGCCCGGCCGCCAGGGCAGCGACGTGGAGATCCTCGGCGTGAAGGAAGTCTGTGAGCGCTGGGGCATCGAGCGCCCTTCGCAGGTCATCGACATCCTCGGGCTCATGGGAGATGCCGTGGACAACATTCCCGGCGTGAAAGGCTTTGGCGAAAAGACCGCCACCGCGCTCATTCAGCAGTTCGGCAGCGTGGAAAACCTCCTCGCCCATACCGACCAGCTCAAAGGCAAGCAGAAGGAAAAACTCGAAGCCAGCCGCGACGACGCGATCCTGTCCAAAAAGCTCGCCACCATCTTCACCGACATGCCGTTCGAGATGGAACTCGCCGATCTCGTCGTCAAACCGCATGACGACGAGGCGCTGAAGGCCTTCCTCAGCGAGTTCGAGTTCAACGCCCTCGGTCGCCGCCTCTTCGGCGATGACTTCAAGGCCGGTCGCGGTCGCAAATCGGCCGGAGAGAAAGTGGAACAGGTTGCCAACCTGTTCGAGTCGTCCGCTTCGGCATCTGACGACCTCTTCTCCTCCCCGGTGGCCGCCAAGCTCACCACCATCGCCGACACGCCGCACACCTACCACCTCGTCCAAACCGCCGAAGAGCGTCAAACGCTTCTAGCACTACTCGCCGAACAAAAGAGTTACTGCTTCGACCTCGAAACGACCGGACTCGATCCACGCGACACGCAGATCGTCGGCATCGCCTTCTCATGGAAAGCGCATGAAGGCTGGTTCGTGCACTTCCCTCGCGAAAAAGCCGCGGCGAAGGCCGTGCTCGAAGAATTCCGCGACATGCTCACCCGCGAGGGCATCGAAAAAATCGGCCACAACCTCAAATTCGACCTCAGCGTGCTGCTTGCGCATGGCATCGAGGTCCGCGGACCGTTCTTCGACACCATGCTGGCGCACTCCTTGATCGATCCTGATCAGCGCCACGGCATGGATTACCTTTCGGAGACCTACCTGCGCTACACGCCCGTGCCGATCACCAGCCTCATCGGCACCGAGAAAGACGATCTCTTCAGCCAAGCTACCATGGCCGATGTCGCGGCGCAGGACGCTCGCAAGGTCGCCGACTACGCCGCGGAGGATGCGGATGTGACCTGGCAGCTCGCCGCGAAGATGCGGCCTGAGTTGAAGGAGCAGGTTTACGTCTTCGAGTCCATCGAATCGCCACTGCTGCCGGTGCTCACCAAGATGGAGAACTTTGGCGTGAAGATCGATGTGCAGGCGCTGCGCGAATACGGCATCGAACTCGAAAAGAAGGCCCAGGAACTCCAAAAACGCATCCAGGAGAATGCGGGCGGGCCCTTCAACCTCAACAGCCCCAAGCAGCTCGGCGAAGTGCTCTTCGACCGCCTCAAGCTCATCGACAAGCCGAAGAAGACCGCCACCGGCCAGTATCAAACAAACGAGCAGGTCCTGCAGTCTCTCCTCGGCCTGCATCCCATCATTCAGGACATCCTCGACTACCGCGAGGTCACGAAACTCAACAGCACCTACGTCGAAGCACTGCCGCATGCTGTTTCCAAAGTCACCGGTCGCGTCCACACCACCTTCCATCAGCTCATGGCTGCCACCGGCCGCATGGCGAGCAGCAATCCGAATCTGCAAAACATCCCGATTCGCAGCGATCTCGGCCGCGAGATCCGCAAAGCCTTCGTCCCCGGCCACGATGGCTGGATCTTGATGAGCGCCGACTACTCGCAGATCGAGCTCCGCGTCATGGCCGCGCTCAGCGGCGATGAGGCCATGATCGAGGCCTTCGCCCAAGGCCACGACATTCACCAGGCCACCGCCGCCCGCGTGTATGGCGTCGAACTCGACGGCGTGCTGCCCGAGATGCGCCGCACCGCGAAGATGGTGAACTTTGGCATCATCTACGGCATCAGCGCCTTCGGCCTCAGCCAGCGGCTCGGCATCCCACGCGCCGAGGCCGCCACGATCATCGAGAACTACTTTCAGCAGTTCCCCGGCATCAAACGCTTCATGGATCAAATCGTCGCCGACACCAAAAAGAACGGTTACACGGAGACGCTCACCAAACGCCGCCGCACGATCCGCGACATCACCAGCGCCAACGCCACCGTGCGCGGCCAGGCCGAGCGTGTCGCCATGAACACCCCCATCCAGGGCACCGCCGCCGACATGATCAAGCTCGCCATGATCCACGTCGATGCGGCTCTCACAAAAGCTGGCCTGCAAGCCCGCATGCTCCTCCAGGTGCACGACGAACTGCTCTTCGAAATGCCCGCCAGCGAGGCCGATCAGGCCCGTGCGATCATCGTCGATGCGATGAAAAACGCCCTCCAGCTCCCCCACGGCGTCCAAGCAGAAGTCGAGGCCGGCACCGGGACGAACTGGCTGCAGGCACATTGATTCACCTTGGGGTGAAACAGCTGAGGACAACCCGGACGGATGGCGACACTTCGCACTTGTGCCTTCCCTGCCCTCCGATGTTGAATGCCGGATGTTCGACACGGAACGTTCCCTTTCCTCCCCGGCTCATCGCGGGCACTTGAAGACGCTCTACCGGGCGACGTTGCTCGATGATGTGATGCCCTTCTGGCTGCGGCATGGGATGGATGCGGAGCACGATGGCATCATCACCTCGCTGGACCGCGACGGCAGCATTTTGGACACGGACAAGAGCATCTGGTTTCAAGGCCGCGCGGCGTGGACCTTCGCGACGCTTTACAACACGGTGGAAAAGAAGCGCGAATGGCTCGCCGCGGCCGGCTCCTGCCTTTCCTTCCTCGAAACGCATGGCTACGCCACGAATGGGAAGCTCTTCTTCACCGTCACCCGCGAGGGAAAGCCGCTGCGCATGCGCCGCTACGTCTTCAGCGAGGCCTTCGCCTCCATCGCGCATGCCGCGTATGCCAAGGCCACGCACGATGAACGCTACGCGGACATGGCGAAGCGGGACTTCGCCACCTACCTGAAGCACAGCTTTGAGCCGGGGCTGATGCAGCCGAAGGTGGATTCCGAGACGCGGCCCATGATGGGCATCGGCGCGCTCATGATCGGCATCGCCACGGCGCAGGAACTGCGCGTGAACCTCGGCGATGTGAAGATCAGCGGCCACACCTGCTCGGAGTGGGCAGATCGCTTCATCCTCGAAATCGAGCGCCACTTCTTCAAACCGGACCTCGGTGCCCTCATGGAGGTCGTGGCGCCGGACGGCTCTATTCTCGATCATTTCGACGGCCGCACCTTGAACCCTGGCCATGCGCTGGAGTGCGCGTGGTTCATCCTGCATGAAGGCCGCTGGCGTTCGGAAAAAAGCTACATCCGGCTCGGTCTGCAGATCCTTGACGCGATGTGGGAACGCGGCTGGGACAAGGAGCATGGCGGCATCTTTTACTTCCGGGATGTCTTCAACAAGCCGGTGCAGGAATACTGGCACGACATGAAATTCTGGTGGCCGCACAACGAAGCCGTGATCGCCACGCAACTGGCCTGGCACCTCACCGCCGATGCCAAATATGCCCGCTGGCATCAGATGGTGCATGACTGGAGCTTCCAGCACTTCCCCGACCCGCTGCACGGCGAATGGTTTGGCTACCTTCACCGCGATGGCAGCCCGTCGGTGATGCTCAAAGGAAACATGTGGAAGGGGCCCTTCCACCTGCCGCGGATGCTTTGGTATTGCCAGAAGCTGCTTGAGTAACTCCGCTCCTCAATCGTAGCCCGGCAGGAAATAAGTCTGCCCGCGGGCATTTCTCTTCTTCGGAGCTTTTGAAGGTTCGGGCGCTGTGGACTTCTTCGCCCAGCCCCAAGCTGAGCGGGCTGTCTTGGGTTCGAGGCTGGCAAGCGGCTGATCATTGACCTGCTGCGGGGCCGCCGCGACCGCTGGCGCAGGTTTGGCAGCGGGCTCCGAAACGGGCTTCATGACCTTCACAGGCTCGACAGACTGCGGCTTCTCATCACGACCAGCAAACCAGCCGCCCCAAATGGGTCCTTTCTTCGGCACTGCGGGAGCCGCAGCCACCTGTTTTGTCTGTTCGGCGACAGGAGGCTCGGAAAGCGCCACCTGGGCCTTCGCACGCTTGTCCTCCTCCACTTTCGGGGCGATCACAATGTCCTCACGATTCAGCTTGTGCGGCACCGGCAGCAAAGTGGTGAGACTGCCTTCCGGCGCACAGCCCACGATCTCCACGGGCGTTCCCAACGGCGTGGCATGGAAGAAAATGGCTGCCATTCTGGACGGCAGGCGAATGCAGCCATGAGAAGCGGCGAAACCCGGCAAATGGCCCTCGTGCATGCCGATGCCGCCTTTGATCCGCATGAAGCAGCGCATGCTGGCCCCAAGGTAACGCGTGCCGGGAGGCGGCGAGTCCCGCCGCACATCGACCTCCTCTTCCACGATGCGCCCGTGAGCGTCCACAAACGAGCCGTAGATGGAAGAGCGGTGATCCTCGTCTTTTTCGATGATGCGGTAGGTTCCGCGCACCGTGCCGCAACCTTCACGTCCGGACGAGATCGGAGCAGCGCCCACCATCTGCCCGCCTTTGTAATACTTCACCACCTGCTGGCTGAGGTCGATCAAGATGCGCGGCGAGCCCTGCACACGATCTCCCTTCCACCAACCCTGGGCCTCATCGGTGGCGACCGGAGAAGAGCACGAGCAGACAGCCACCGCCACTGACATCGCGGCCACGGCACAGCCTACTTTTCTGAACAAAAGGGAATTCATCATGCGGCTGGCATGTTGAGCCGGTTCCCCCGATTTGATCAACAACGAAAACAGCTCCCGCGCCTCACATCGCCGCCTTCATGGACGCGAGGAGCTCCGAGTAGTCATCAAAGGCCTGGAATTGGGGAAACTGCGCCTGGATCGAGGCCGGAGCATGGAAGAAAAAGCCCACGTCCGCCTCGCCGAGCATCGTGGTGTCATTGAACGAATCGCCCGCGGCGAGCACGCGGTAGTTCAGGGATTTGAACGCGGCCACCGCCTGCTGCTTCTGGTTCGACTGGCGGAGCTTGTAGTTCACGATGCGGCCGTCCGCGGCCACTTCGAGCTGGTGACAAAAAATCGCCGGCCAGGCGAGCTGGCGCATGAGCGGCTGCGCAAACTCCGCGAAGGTATCGCTCAGGATGATGACCTGCGTGATGGACCGGAGCTCGTCGAGAAAGGCCTTTGCCCCTTCCAGCGGAGCGAGCGTGCCGATGACCTGCTGGATGTCTGAAAGCTTCAAACCATGCTGGTCAAGGATCTGGAGGCGGCCCTGCATCAGCTTGTCATAGTCAGGCTCGTCCCGCGTGGTGCGGCGCAGCTCACTGATGCCGGTTTTTTCGGCAAACGCGATCCAGATTTCCGGCACGAGAACGCCTTCGAGGTCGAGGGTGACAATGGTTTGGGGCTTCATTCGCGGATCAGTTCAAGGGGTGAAGGTGGCAGGATCTCTTAGCCTGTCTCGATGGCTTCGCAGATTGGTGGGCACTTTGAGCGTGAAATGCTCGTGTGGCAGGATCTCTTAGCCTGTCTCGATGGCTTCGCAAACATCTCTCCAGCCGGGAAAGCGCCATTCGTTCGGGAATCCCCGGCACTGGACAGGTTTCACCGGCTGGATGCGGCAGATATTGAGTCCTTCGAGGAAGACGCACTCACCATTTGGCTTGTCGATGATGCTCAGGCCGGTGCGGTTGGCATTGAGGCGGGTGTATTGCGCGGTAAATGCCTCCTCGGTCAGGCCGAGGAAGCCAGCGATGGCTGGGACCTCATCATCGGTGATGCGCACGTCACCGGGCCAGCGGCAGCAGTTGCCGCAGCGCTGGCAGAGGTAGCGTGGCGAGGAAGTTTCTTTGCTCATCGCGGCAGTTTGTCCTATGTGGCGCGAAATTGAAGCCGCAATTGCCCATCACCCTCACTCTTTTGCCCCCGCCGGAGGACCGGCGCGGCGAGGTGGAGATCATTGAGGAATGGGCCCGCGGGCTCGACTGGGTGCGCTGGCTTCTCGGCAGCGTGCGGGCACGCACGGACCATCTCTGCGTCAATGGCAGCGGCTGGCAGGGCTTCACCGAGGGCGTGTTTCGAGAGACGCTCGCCCCCGCTCTCGAACGTGGCTGGAGCGCCGCGCATGCGGGCGATCTGCAGGCCCTGATCCGTGCGGACGCCGAGCTTTCCTCCCGTCTGCCGGCTGCGGAGAACGAGCGCAGCCGCCGCGCTGGCGCCATCCTGCTCAAGTCCACACACAAGGCACGCTACCAGGGCGTGCTCGGCCATTTTCGCGATCAAATCGCCGCCGGCCGATGTGATGGCCATCTCTCGATTGTCTGGGCCGCCGTCGGCAACTTTTTCCATCTCAGCCTCGCCAACGTCATCGCCGAGTATCTGCGCCTCGAATGGGAAATCGGCACCCGCCACGACCTTAAGCGCCGCGAACCCAATTTCGGCCTGCTCACCCGCGAGGTGCTGTTTGGGCGGATGCGGGAACCGAGGGCGATTTGAGCAACTGAAAGTTGCCTTGTTGCCGTGCAAGAAGGCGGTTCCTGTTCCGCGGGAACAGGACAACTTTTACGCGGCAAGCCTCCAGGTCATCTCCAGATTCAATCCGACCGGCAGCGGTGTGACGGGTCCTGCGGGCGTTTCGAGCAAGGCAGAATGTGAAGGCGCCTTTTCCATCACGAAGGTCTGCTTCGATGCCGGGAACCCATAGAACGCGGGGCCATTCAGGCAGAGGAACCGCTCGAAAAGCTCACGGCCATCCTCCGAGGCCAGATCGACTCCGGCTTCCTCAAACGCCATCGCGTAAAGCTGCGGAGCGCAGCCGCCAGTGAAGCACCCGGCCGCGCAACCGCAGGCCGTTGCTTTCGTCGTGTGCGGGGCACTGTCGGTTCCCGCGAAGAACTTCCCCTGCCCTGCTTTCGTCACCGCAGCCCGCAGCGCGGCACGATCCTCCTGAAACTTCACCACTGGAAGGCAGTAGAGATGATACTTCAGCCCTTGGATCAGATGCCCCAGCGTGTAGAGCAGGTGCTGCGGTGTGATGGTCGCTCCAACATGCGCCGGAGCAGCGGCCACAAACTCCGCCGCGGTGCGAGTGGTGATGTGCTCGCACACAATGCGAAGCCTCGGATGGGCCTTGAGCAGTCGCGGCATGCGCTCGGTGTAAAACCGCGTTTCGGCATTCTGCTGCGCGTCGATGTAGTCGGGACCGCTGAGCGCATGCTGCTCGCCGTGAATGCAGAGGACAATGCCGCACTCCTCCATCGTCCGCAGCACCTCGCCGCCGATGAGATCATCCATCGGCATGCCGTGCTCCGAGTTGGTCGTGCCATGCGGTGGGTAGTATTTGCAGGCCCACAGCCTTCCAGCGGCCGCCCCCTCGCGGATCATCGCCGCCGTGGTCTGCCGGGTGAGGTAGAGCGGCACGATGAGCTGCTCAAAAGTCTCCGCACCGGCAGCTCGCAGTTCCGCAGAGTAGCTCTCGATGCTCCAGCCATCACTCTGTGCGCCCCCCGAGACCCGCGACACCGGCGGCTGGGTGTTTGGCATGGCCAAGGCGCCCGCGCAGCCCATGTCGAGATGCGCTTTGACATACGAAGCCATCGCCGGGCCTTGGCGGAAATGCGTGTGAAGATCAAACCACTTGGGAAGAGTGAGAGTCATGGGCCTGTCTGGTAGCATGCCGCTCCTGCGTATCAACTAGGAGAGAGACCCCTTCAGGGTTGCAGGCTGTCAAATACACCCGGGTTGGCTTTTTGAAGCGCTCCGAAAGCGTTCCGGCGCCTCGTGTTTCTTCGCAGCCTTCTCACTGCGATGCTCGTCACGCTCCATCTCGAGGGCACAGTCGTGCAAAAAGAGTTCCTGGGATGAGGGCGGCTTTTTGTATTCCTCAAATGACGACCAGGTCATGCTGCCCACCATGCCATGGCCGGTCTTTGGCATGGGGTCGTCCTTGAACTGATAGGTGAAACGGATCAGCCAGAGTTCCCGCTCGTCATCCGTCGGAGGCCCGTGGAGCTTTCGATGATCCATCACCTCGATGCTGAGCGGCGCGACGCCGAGTTCATTCGGGTGCTGCAACCAGCGTGACAGGTCCGCCCGGGCGGCAAAGGAGGGTTCAATCGCCCCGGGTGGGATGTCTTTTTCATGATCGAGTTCCTCAAGGTAGTCACGGGCAGGACGGGAATCATGAACACGGAGACAGGCCTGTTTGAGCCGTTCGAGGCCGGTTTTTCCCGCGGTATGCACATCAGCCCAGGCACCTTCCATGCGCCCGTCGTCGTCTGGATGATTTAAGGCCATCCCGATGAGCTCGGAACGGTTTTCGGTGTGAATGAAAGTGGTGCCAATAGCGGCGCTGTGCGCGCGGCTGCTCTTGTCTTCATCATGCTCCTGCAGCCAGGCACGCAGGCAGGCTGCCCCCTTGGCCGAGTCGTAGGGATGCGTGCCCCGCCAGCCATCCAGGGCAAGGCTGTTGGCCGCGTCGAGTAACTGGATGCCGGTGAAGTCTGCCGGTGGATTCTCCGAGAGGTTTTTCATCACCTCCTCGGCATGTGGATGCTTCGCGTCAAAGGAACGGAAGATGGCGCTCCATGAACTGGAGCCGAGAAACGGATCATCACGAACGAGGTCGATGATGAAAACCGCCGCGACCTGATGCGAGGACCGCGCGTTGGCCCTGAGAATGGCAAAGAAATGCTCCTACCCTTTTTTCTCCATCATTGACTTCACCTCGAGACGACGCCGGCACCAGTTCACCAGCAGGCCCGGGACCTGCGCGTCGAAAGCTTCAAGGATCTTATCATCGAGTATCTCATTCGTAAGCGTCACCGTAACGACCGTGGGAACGAGGTCGGAACGGGGTGCATGAGACGCCTGGGCCATGCGCAAGGCCTACACGAGAAACTCTGCCGCCAGGGCGAAAACGACAAGCACAACGGCTACGACCAATTTGATCCACCGCCAGACACGGGACTTTTGCCACCGACAGGTGTTCGAGAGCGTGGCGTCGCGTCATTGAATGGAAGAGGTGAAGGGGCACCAGATCGCAAAGGAAAAACGCCCCGATGAGCGATCTCGGCCCCATGGCAGCCCGATCTATCATGCCGCACTGCCAGACCGGTTGTTCGGGCTAAATTTCAACCCCAGTCAAACATCTGCCTGATCTTGCCCAAACTCAATCAAGCTTGGGAATTCCTGCGACGCCGGCGGAAGCCGAGAACAAGCAGTCCGAAGATCAGCATCATCATCCGGGAAGGCTCAGGCACCGCCACGGTGATGATCCCCTGTGAGTAGAGCTGGCCGATGTCCCAGAACAGGCCGCTGGTGAGCGTAGGGAGATTCGCGTTGTTAATGAATTGCTGCCCAGCGGGATCGAGCCCAGTAAAGATGGTGTTGTCCCTGAAGACCGTGCCCCAGTCGATAATCTTCCACGAGTCACCGGCGTTCAAAGTAAGGGAGCCAGCATTATTGACCATCAAAGTGGAGCCCGTGAGGTTTACCTGAGCGATACCGCTATTCCCAAACAGGAGACGATCTCCTTCCGAGGCGGTGGAGGTGCCAAGCAGATTGGCAAAGAGATCGAGACGAAGATTGCC
>JBJONJ010000666.1:0-2662 GCA_046051905.1 Verrucomicrobiota bacterium | reverse complement strand
AGAGCGTCAACAAAGAAATGTATATTTTTCTTAGCTTGGTGATTCGGGTGATGGTTTACATCCTTAGAATGTTCGGTGCGTGAAGATCAATCGCATGATTTGCCGATTGTATTGATGAGGCAACGGCGAGTTTACGGCATGAAAAAGCCACCGCAGCTTTTGGAGGGCTGCGGTGGCTCGTGGGAGGAAAGAGATGAGTGCTTATTTCTTCTTGTCGCGCAGCGCGCTGGTTTTGAGGCGGAGGCCGTTGAGGCGGATGAAGCCGGTGGCGTCGTCTTGGTTGTAGGCCTTGGTGGGATCGGCTTCCATCGTTGCGATCTGCGGATTGTAGAGGCTGAAGGGGCTCTTGCGGCCTGCGGCGATGATGTTGCCCTTGTAGAGCTTCACACGGACGGTGCCGCTGACCTTCTTCTGGCTCTCGGTGACGAGGGCTTGGAGGGCGAGTCGCTCGGGAGCATACCAGAAGCCGTTGTACACGAGCTGGGCATACTTGGGAATGAGGCTGTCGCGCAGATGCATGACCTCGCGGTCCATGGTGACGCTTTCGATCTGGCGGTGGGCGAAGTGAAGGATGCTGCCGCCGGGGGTTTCATACACGCCGCGGCTCTTCATGCCGACGAAGCGGTTCTCGACCATGTCCACACGACCGACGCCGTGCTTGCCGCCGATTTTGTTGAGGAGCTTCATCACACCGAGAGGATCGAGCACCTTGCCATTCACCGCGACGCATTCGCCTTTGTTGAATTCGAGGATGACGGTCTCGGCTTTGTCAGGGGCGTTTTCCGGGAAGACGGAGAGGACATTGAAATAGTCTGCATACTTCGGATCGCTAGCGTCGAACCACGGATCTTCGAGGATACCGGCCTCGTAGCTGATGTGGAGGAGGTTGCGGTCCATCGAGAAGGGCTTCTTCGCGCTGGCCTGCACGGGGATCTTCTTTTCCTCGCAGTAAGCGATCATCTCGGCGCGGCCGGGGAAGTCATTGCGGAAGCGCTCGTCACGCCAAGGGGCGATGATTTCGATATCCGGGGCCAAAGCGGCGGCGGTGAGCTCAAAGCGGACCTGGTCATTGCCTTTGCCGGTGGCGCCGTGGGCGATGGCAGTGGCACCTTCGGCCTTGGCGATCTCCACCATGCGTTTGGCGATGAGCGGGCGTGCGATGGAGGTGCCGAGGAAGTACTGACCTTCGTAGATGGCTCCAGCCTGGATCATCGGGTAGATGAAATCGCGGGCGAATTCGAGCTGGAGGTCGTCGATGTAGATTTTGGATGCGCCGGTTTTTTTGGCCTTGGCGTTGAGGCCCTTCAGTTCGTCGTCCTGGCCGACATTGGCACAGAAGGCGATGACTTCAGCCTGGTAAGTGTCTTTGATCCAGGAAAGAAGGACGGAGGTGTCGAGACCACCGGAATAGGCGAGGACGATTTTCTTGCTCATGAGGGGTAGGGAAGGGGGAGCGAGGATAGGAGTTAAAGGAGGGGTGTCGAGGGGTTTTCAGGTTGCCGCGAGAGCGGTCGGCGAGTCGGCCAGTGCTGGGGGAATCCGCGTGAGATTCACAACAGCCTGACAGGGGTCACAAACGACTTACAGAGCGCGGCTTTCAATTATGAAAATTACTATTGATACTATTTTAACGCCTGATTGGCGGAAATTAGCAAAACCAAAAAATCAAAAGCATAATTATGAGAATGAAATCCGCCCTTCGTCTCACGCTTGGAGGCCTGCTGGCCGTCGCCGTGACGACCCAAACTATGGCGCAACCCGCCGAACCAGCTCCAAAGCCCGAATCGCTCCGCAAACGCAAAGTGCCGGAGCCGTCGAACCTCAAGGATTTCGTCAAAGACAAGGAGGCGGCGATCCTTTTGGGCAAAGCGCTCTTTTGGGACATGCAGGTGGGCAGTGATGGCCTCACTTCCTGTGCTTCCTGCCACTTCCACGCAGGTGCGGACAATCGCGCGAAGAATCAGGTGAGCCCCGGTTTGCTCATCGTCGATTCGAATGGCAACCCGACGCCGGATTTCACCTTCCAGGTGCGCAAGCCGAACGGAACTCTCCAGAAAGGCGATTTTCCCTTCCACAAGCTTTCGGACATCAATGACCGCCGCTCCAACGTCATTTCCAGCGTGAACGATGTGGCGTCTTCCCAAGGTGTGATCGCTGAGCAGTTCAAGGGTTTCGATTCTTCCAACCAGGAAATCCGCACGGTCGTGCCTGATCCGGTCTTCAACGTGCAGGGACTCAACACACGTCGTGTGGAGCCACGAAACACGCCCACGGTCATCAACGCGGTCTTCAATCTGCGCAATTTCTGGGATGGACGTGCGCAGGATCGTTTCAATGGCGTGAATCCATTCGGCCGTCGCGACAAAAACGCGAAGGTGTGGAAGGCGGACAAGCCCAACAGCTTGAAGGCGGTGACGGTGGACCTGAACAATGCGAGCCTGGCTTCACAGGCTGTGGGACCTCCTCTCAGCGACTTCGAAATGTCCGCCGCAGGCCGCACTTTCCCGGATGTGGGGCGCAAGTTGCTGGAACGCCGTCCTTTGGCGAAACAGCGGGTACACTGGTTTGACAGTGTCTTGGGTGCGCACAGCCTGAACCCGCTGCCCGGCTTGTCGATTCCGACTTATGCAGAGCTCGTTCGCAAGGCTTTCCATCCCGCCTG
>JBJONJ010000665.1:0-5600 GCA_046051905.1 Verrucomicrobiota bacterium | reverse complement strand
GATAGTCGGCCATTTCGACGACCCACATCCGACCTTTCTCATCCCAATCGACGAAGATCGGGTCCTGCACGAGCGGCTCGGCGGCCACGAGTTCGATTTGAAAGCCCGGCTTGAGATGGATGGCCTTCATCGATTCCTCCGGCGACCGTGGCGCAGGTGCCGGAGGCCGCAGCAGCTCGGCATAGCTCAGATGCTTTTTACCCGCCACCCACATCGCCCCGTCTTTGAACGCCACATCGTCACGCGTCGTCAGCGGCAGCGCATTCGCATCCCCTGCCCTGCCTTCCCGCATCACATGGGTCCAGCCACGGAACCAGCCGAGATTTTTCTTCTCCACGTCGTTGAAGATGAAGACGCCGTAACGCTCGCGGTTAGAGAAAACGAGGTCGTCAAAGTCATCGCCATTCAAATCGACAAACCGAGCCCCGTTTTCCACCGTCACGCCCTCCGGCAGCGGCACATCGGGTCTGGCAGCGTGAAGCGTGGTGAGGGTGAGAAGCAAAAAGAAGCGGCGCATGATGCGAAGATACAGCCGCAGGAACGAGAAGGTTTCAGCGACCGCTATTTTGAAGGTTGCAATCGCCTTCCTCCCGTCCTGCTTCGCTGCCATGACCAGCGCTTTCCCTGCTCCGCTTCGTGACAAACTCCACCGCACCGGCGTCATCGCCGTGCTCATGATTGACCGCGTCGAGGATGCCGTGCCGCTGGCGCGGGCCTTGCTCGCCGGAGGCGTGAATGGCATTGAGCTCACGCTGCGCACAGCGGCGGCGCTCGACTGCGTGCGCACCATCCGCGCCGAGGTGCCGGAGATGACGGTGGGCGTGGGCACCATCCTCACGCCGGGCCAGGCCAATGAGGCGAAGGAGGCCGGAGCGAGCTTTGGGGTGGCTCCGGGCATGAATCCGCGTGTCGTGGCTGAGGCGCGGAACATCGGCCTGCCCTTCGCTCCAGGCGTTTGCACCCCAACGGACATCGAGATGGCGCTCGAAGCCGATTGCCGACTGCTCAAATTCTTCCCCTGCGAGCCCTGCGGTGGCCTGCCGTATCTGCGGACGATTGCCGCGCCCTTCATGCACCTTGGTGTGCAGTTCATCCCGCTCGGCGGCGTGAATGCCGCGAATGCCGACACCTATTTGAAGGAGCCCTCCGTGCTCGCTCTCGGTGGTTCCTGGCTGGCATCGAAGGATCTCATCGCGCAAGGCAACTGGCAGGCCATCACGGCGCTGGCCTCAGAAATCACCGGTATCATCCAAACCGTCCGCCCATGAGCCGCGTCGTGACTTTCGGCGAAATCATGCTGCGTCTCGCCACGCCGGGCTTTGCCCGCTTTCAGCAAGCGATGCCCGGTAGCTTGCAGGCCACCTTTGCGGGTGCGGAAGCCTCCATCGCGGCCTCTCTGGCCTATCTCGGCATCGACGCGGCTTTCGTCACCGCTTTGCCAGAAAACGCCCTCGCCGATGCCTGCGTCGCTGATCTGCGCAGTCTGGGCGTGGAAGCCAAATACGTGCTGCGCACGCCGGAAGGCCGTCTCGGCATCTACTTCCTCGAACACGGCGCGAGTCAACGCGGCGGCCATGTCATCTACGACCGCGAAGCCTCCTCTGTCGCTCTCACTCCGGCCTCGGCCTATGATTGGCCGTCCCTTTTCGATGGCTGCGAATGGTTCGTGATCTCCGGCATCACGCCCGCAATCTCACGGAATGCCAGCGAGGTCGCCTTGTTCGCCGTGCAGGAGGCGCAAAAGTGCGGCATCAAGGTCGTGTGCGATATGAACTACCGCACCAAGCTCTGGCGCTGGGAGCCACCGCTCAGCGCTCGCGAGCTAGCCACCCGCACGATGCGTGAGCTGCTGCGGCATGTGAGCGTCTTCGTTGGCGGCATCAGCGATGCCACCGCCATGCTCGGCGTCGAGTTCGATGGCGATTTGAAAGCCCTCGCGCAGCAGATCCTCGCCGAGTTTCCCCATCTGACTCATGCAGCCTTCACCCTGCGCGATGGCAGCACCTCCGCAGCGCAATGCTTCAGCGGCGCTCTTTACGAGGCCGCCACCGACACCCTGCACACCGCGCCGGTTTACACCATCACCCAGGTCATCGACCGCCTCGGCGCAGGCGATGCCTTCACCGCCGGCCTCGTCTTTTCATTTCTCCAGCACTCCAATGCTCCAACAGCGATCTCCTTCGCCACCGCCGCCGGCTGCCTGGCCCACTCCATCGAAGGTGACTACAACTACAGCACCCGCGCCGAGATCGAAGCCCTCATGCACGGCGATGGCGGTGGTCGCGTGAGCCGGTAGTGCCAAGCAAAGTAGCTCTCTCGCTCCGCGAGAGGAGCATGGCGCTCACGCCACCATCTGACGTTCTCGAGTTTTTGCTACCGCTTTGTGTCTGCGCCAGCCCTCAGCTCATCTTGCGGAGCAAGATGGCTACTTTGCTTGCGCGTTGCCCGCTTCCTCGTAACAAGAGGCGCATGCCCACCACTCCTGACCGCTGGTCGCTCGAATCTTGGTTTTCCGGCTTTGGAAAGCCTGACTACACTGACTTCAAAGCCGCGCTCGTCCGCGACATCGAGGCGATGAAGGCCCGCACGGCGGCGCTGACCTCCGACACGAAGGAGCTCGCCCAGACCATCAACGCCGTCGAATCCCTCAGCGACCGGCTCGGGCATCTCGCGGCTTACCTGGGATGCCTTTCGGCGGATGACGCGAACGACGAGGCGGTGAAGGCGGACGAGGCATGGATTTCCACGCTGGAGGCGGAGAGCACGAAGCTGATGGCCTCGCTGCGGTCCACGCTGGCGGCGCTAAGCGAGGAAGCCTTTGTGGCGATGCTGGCGGATGCGTCTTTGAAGGATGCGGAGCATGCGGTGAAGCGTTTGCGCTACGAGGGACAGCATCAAATGAGCGCGGAGATGGAATCGCTGGCGGCGGATCTGAATGTGAACGGCCTGCATGCCTGGGGACGGCTTTACGACACGCTCACGGGCAAGATGGAATTCCAGATGACCTTCCCGGATGGGCACAAGGAGACCGTTCCCATGTCGCGACGCCGAGCTTTGATGTCCGAGCCGGAACGTCAGCTGCGCGAGGCGGCCTTTCACGACGGGCAGAAGCCTTGGAACGATCACTCGGTGACGCTCGCGGCGGCGCTGAACGGCATCGCAGGCACGCGGCATAGTCTTTATGGTCGCCGGAGCATTCCGCACTTCCTCGACACGCCACTGTTCGATGGCGCGATGAGCCGAAAATCGCTCGATGCGATGCTGGAGGCCATTCACACGCACATCGAGCTGCCGCGTCGTGCCCTGCGCAAAGCGGCGAAACTGCAAGGCACGCCCGCTTTGCACTACTTCGACCTCGAAGCACCGCAAATCGCCGCGCCGGAGGAGAAGCCGCTCGATTGGGACGAAGCCTGCAAAACGGTCGATCAGGCCTTCAGCGCCGCGTATCCGATGCTTGGCGCCTACTTCCGCGAGATGCTGACGAACCACTGGATCGAATCCCAACCTCGTACTGGCAAGCGACCCGGCGCTTTCTGCACCGGCTCGCAGTTCAAGCACGAGGAACGCGTCTATATGACCTTCCACAGAACCGTGCATGACATGGTCACGCTCGCTCATGAGGTGGGTCATGCCTGGCATTCCTGCGTGCTGCGGCCCGCGCGGTCTTTTGCGTCCAGCTACCCGATGACGCTGGCCGAGACGGCTTCCAATTTCGGCGAGATGATCCTGCTCAACGGCCTCATGAATGATCCCGGGCTCACCGAGGCCACGAAGGCCTACCTGCTCGATCAGGAGATGCTGCGGGCGCATGCCTACCTGATCAACATCCCGATGCGCTACGAGTTCGAGAAGGCCTTTTACACCGAGCGGGCCGCTGGCGAAGTGAGTGTGAGCCGCCTCAGCGAGCTCATGAGCCAAACGCAGCGCCAAATGTATGGCGACACCCTGCTGCCCGATGGCACCGATCCGATGTTCTGGGCCTACAAGATGCACTTCTTCATCAGCGGCATCAGCTTTTACAACTTCCCCTACGTCTTCGGTTACCTGCTCAGTCAGGCGCTCTTCGCCCGTTTCAAAGCCGAAGGCCCGTCCTTCCTCCCCCGCTACGAGGCCTTCCTTTCCATGACCGGCAGCGCCACCTGCGAAGAAGTCGTGAAGCAAACCCTCGGCGAAGACCTGACCAACCCCGACTTCTGGGCCACAGCCCTCAAAGCCATGGAGCCATCGCTCGTGGCCTATGAGGGCATCAACTCATGACGTGCCCAGCGCTGCTTCATGTTGCCAAACATTCGCTCATGAGGCCCACATTCTTCTGTCAAATTTTTACACACTGGAACTGACCTACCTCCTGGAGCGGCACAGGTTATCAATGCGCGCGGCCCGTTTGATTGATCATGTTAGTATGTTCTCTCATACGGTCAAACGTGGCGAGACGAGGTGATTGACACCATGGCCAACGAGTGAATAAGGCTGCCCCACCATCGAGAACCAGACAGGTATTTTAGAGAACTCCCCCCTCTTCTAGACCGGCACTCGAAATGAATGTCTGAATTGACCATTGAGCGCGGCAGCCTCCGTGGCAAGGAAAGAGCAAGGAGGCTATTTGGACACTAGCTGACGAGCCAATGACGCGGCCAATGAGGCTACCCCGCCACCGGGAATCTGACAGACCTTTTGAGAAACGGTCTAAACATCAATAAGCTGCTAATTTTAGCGCTGCCTTCATTCCATTCTCCGGCTAGCAGCAAAGTAAATCGATCCCCCGCTTATGTTGTCGATAAATCTGAGTGAAAGATCGCGTCATACATCCGCGCACCTTGATTCACCCCTCTCATCAAACATTGAAATCTTTAGCTTGGCTCTGCATGGCCGCGTGGCTGCCTGCCACCACAAATGCAGCAGAGGACAAGGAACTCGCCGAACGGCAATCCGCCGCGAAAAAGGCCTTCAAGCAGGACGTCGAGAAATTCGCCGCCAAGTATTGTTTCGAATGCCATGGCAATCGCCGCTCAAAGGCCGGGCTCAATTTCGAGATCGCCATTCGCAAGCCGGGTGATCCAGGCCTTTCTCGCAAGTGGATGGACGCCATCGCCAACGTGCAGGCACACGACATGCCGCCCGAAGACGCGGATCAGCCCTCCGACGATGAGCGAAAGCGCTTCCTCGATGCGCTGGCGCAGATCAAATACCTCAGCGCCCGCGATCCGGGACCGTTTGTCATCCGCCGCCTCACCAAGGTCGAGTATGGCAACACGCTGCGAGATTTCCTCGGCGTCGATGCCGCCATCGCGAAGGAATTGCCGGATGAAGTGCCCGGCGAGGGCTATCTCAACTCGCTCTCGCCGATGCAGACCGAGCAGTATCTCGGCATCGCGAACGCCGCGCTGCAACAAATGCCCGCCGAGGCTCAGAAGCGGCTGTTTGGAGCCAAAGAGAAAGAGACGGATGTTCGCGATGTCGCGCGAAAACTTGCCCGCACCGCTTATCGCCGACCGCCGACTGAGGACGAACTCAACGTGCTCGTGAAGGTTTTCGACCTCGGCACGGCCAACAAGCTCGACCGCACTGCCGCGCTTCGCTTCATGCTGAAGGCCGTGCTC
>JBJONJ010000664.1:0-2694 GCA_046051905.1 Verrucomicrobiota bacterium | reverse complement strand
ATCAAGCCGCTGAAGGGCCAGATCGACGAAACGATCGAACTTTGCCGCCAGCGCATCGAGAAGGGCGAGCGTGTTTTGGTCACGACATTGACGAAACGCACCGCAGAGGACCTCACGGACTATTTGCGCAATCTGAACCTCAAAGTGCGCTACCTGCACAGCGACATCGACGCCATCGAACGTGTCGAAATCCTCCGCAGCCTGCGAAAAGGCGACTGCGATGTGCTGGTGGGCATCAATTTGCTCCGCGAAGGCCTCGATTTGCCGGAAGTGAGCCTCGTTTGCATCCTCGATGCCGATAAAGAAGGCTTCCTGCGCAGCGAAACCTCGCTCATCCAGACGGCGGGTCGTGCCGCGCGGCATGTCGCGGGCGAGGTGGTGCTCTTCGCGGACATCCAGACGCAGAGCATCCGCGGACTCATCAACATCAGCACCTACCGCCGTCAGGTGCAGATCGACCACAATGAGAAGCACGGCATCACCCCGCAAACCGTGCGTCGCGCGGTGCAGGAGAGCCTGCACATCCTCGGCAAGGCCCGCGAGGTCGAGGAAAGTGTCGTCCGCGAAGGCGGTGGCGATTTCGCCGTCACCGAGACGATCCGCGAACTCGAACAAGAGATGGCCGAGGCCGCCATGAAGCTCGAATACGAACGTGCGGCCCTTTTGCGCGACCAGATCCGCGAGCTCAAAAAGCGTGTCGAAGGCACGTCGGGCGATGTTCCGGCGCGTCAGGAGGTGAGGTATGACAAGCCGAAACGAGGCGGAAAAAGCAAGCGGCGCTGAAATGCGTCCGGCGATGGATTCATGGTGGCAAAAAGCCGGGCGTTGGCTCATCATCGCGGCCTCCATGAAAAATCACCTTCGTTTCCTCGTCGCCCTCCTTGGGTGCCTTTGCCTGAGCAGTTGTTTCAGCATGCGCGCCATGGAAAAAAACGCGAGTTCAGATCCTAATGCGACTCCGCCGACAGGTGGTCTCGGCGGGGCGGCGCTGCTCGATCTGGTCACGTTGCCAGTTCAGATCCCTTGGTATGCCTACCGCTCGATCACCAAGCAATGACCGGTAGAAGCGGCCTGCCGGGGCCGTTCAGCAAACCATGACACGACGAACTTTTCTTGCTGCCGCCAGTGCCTCGGCGGCTTTTGCCAACGCCGCTTCTGATCGCCTTCGCATCGGTCAGATCGGCACCGAGCATGCCCACGCGGGTGGCAAGATGGAGGCGATGCGTTCGCTGGCCGATTGGTGGGAGGTAGTGGGTGTCACCGGGCCGAAAGGCTATGGCGGGGTGAAGTCGATGAGTGTCGAGGAATTGCTGGCGGTGCCTGAATTGAAAGCCGTTGCCGTGGAGACGACCTTGGAAGCCTCCTGCCCGATGGCTCTTCGATGCATCGAGGCCGGGAAGCATGTGCATCTCGACAAACCCGGTGCGGTGGACCACGCGGAGTTCAAGGCGATGCGCCTCGCGGCGGAACAAAAGGATCTCACCGTGCAGATGGGCTACATGCTGCGCTACAACCCGGCCTTTGAACTGCTCTTCCAAGCCGTGCGTGATGGCTGGCTCGGCGAGATCACGGAGATCGACGCGGCCATGGGCAAGCTGGCCGACCCCGGCACACGAAAAAAGATCGGTGAGCTGGCGGGCGGAGGCCTGTTCGAGCTCGGCTGCCATGTGATCGACGCGGCGCTGACGATTCTCGGCAAGCCTTCGGCCGTGAGCGCCTTCTCCACACCAGCCGGGAAGGATGGCGTGAAGGACAACCAGATGGCGGTGCTCCAGTATCCGAAGGCCACGGCGGTGATTCGCTGCAATCATGCGGACCCGTTTGGTGGTCCGCGGCGGCGTTTCAATGTGACCGGCACCGAGGGCACAATGGAGATCGTGCCCCTCGAATCCGGCAAGGTGAACCTCTCGCTCACCCAGGCCCGTGGCAGCTACAAAAAAGGCACGCAGACCATCCAGCTCAACGTGCCGAAAGGTCGCTATGACCTCGAATTCGTCGATCTGGCAAAGGTTGTCCGCGGCGAGAAAAAACTGGCCTGGGATGCTGCGCATGACATCGCCGTGCATGAGACGGTGCTGCGTGCAGCCGGAATCTGGAAATGATCATGGCCGCGCTTTCCATCACTGACCTTGCCTTTGCGTATCCGGGAGATGCATTTCGGCTTTCTGTGCCGGAATTGAAGGTCGAGGCCGGTTCGACGCTGGCCCTGGCCGGTGCCAGCGGGGGCGGCAAGAGCACGCTGCTGCGCCTGATGACCGGCCTGCTGCCTCCGGCACGCGGAGAGGTGATGCTGGATGGGCAAAACCTGTCGGCCATGTCGGTGGAACTCCTGCGGGCCTTTCGCTTGAGGCACATCGGGTTGGTGTTTCAGGACTTTGCCTTGCTGGACTACCTCACCGTCGAGGAGAACGTGCTCCTGCCGCATCAATTTGATCGTGAGACACTCGCCAAGGCGAGGGAGAACATGCCGGCGATGCTTCAGCGCCTGCAAATCGCCGCCTACCGTGGCAAGCCTGTGTCTCAGCTTTCTCAGGGCGAACGCCAGCGGGTGGCCATTGCGAGGTCGCTCGTGCATGAACCGAAGTTTTTGTTCGCCGATGAGCCGACCGCATCGCTCGATCCGGCGCGCACCCGGATCGTGACCGATCTGCTCATCGAGGATGCCAGGAATCGGAAGAGCACGCTGGTGGTCGT
>JBJONJ010000663.1:0-4284 GCA_046051905.1 Verrucomicrobiota bacterium | reverse complement strand
CCGATCGCGAGCAAAACAGGCAGCAGCAGGGTGACATGGCGACACATAACGGGTGTATTACGATTCCCGCGGCGGGGGTCAAGGCTCAAGACGCACCGGAGGCGCGGTCATTCCCTTCCATTTCATCCGGGCCCGTCCGTCTCAATAGGCATTGTCGCGCTTGAAGAAGGTCAGCAGCATGATCTGGATGTCGAGCCAGAGGCTCCAGTTCTCCATGTACCAAAGATCGCACTGGATGCGCGCGCCTAAATCCGTGTCGCCGCGCAGGCCGTTGATCTGAGCCCAGCCGGTCATTCCGGGCTTAGCGGTGTGGCGGGCATTGTAGTGCGGAATCTGATGCTTGAAGCAGGCGATCAGTTCCGGGCGCTCCGGACGCGGGCCGACGAGACTCATCTCGCCCTTCAGCACGTTCCAGAACTGGGGCAACTCATCAATGTTGGTCCTGCGCATGAAGGCACCCACGCGCAAACGGCGGGGATCGTCCTTGACGCACCATTGGGCGCCAGTGGCCTTCTCCGCATCGAGCTTCATGGAGCGGATTTTGATGATCTCAAAGGGGACGCCATTATAACCCCAGCGGCGCTGGCGGTAAAAAATGGCACCGCGCGACTCGAGCCACACCAGGGCACCGAAGAGGGCGATGATTGGGGCGCTGAGCACGAGGCCCACGATCGCTCCCACGATGTCGAGGGCCCGTTTCACTATCACATTGACCGTGTGATCCAACGGCAAGCGGGTGACACCGAGGATCGGCGTGCCGGCGATGGTTTCAAGGGCCAGACCGGAGGAGAAGATGCGGAAAACCGAGGGGATGACCTTGAACTGGATCATTTCACGTTCGCACAGGTTCGCGAGGCCGATCATCTGCTCGCGGGCTCCATGCAAGTCGGCGACGATGAGCATGTCAACCGCGTGGGTGCGAATGAGCCGCTCGACCTCCGCCAGGCTGCCCAGGCAAGGGAACTCGGCACCTCGAGGGGTTTCCTCCGCCTCGGGGTCGATCTGCACCCAACCGATGATTTCGTAGGCGCTGGCCTGGTCACGCTTGAGAGTCTTCCAAAGTGACAGGGCGTCCTTGTTCCAGCCGACAAAAAGCGTGCGTTGCTGGAGAGCTTCGACACGACCGGGTGCTCGAAGGTAGCTATTGAACAGGGTGCGCCAGCTCAGAAGAAGCAGCAGGGCCCAGGCACCGTTGAGCGCCATGTACACTCGGGAAATGGAGGGCTCCAGCTTCAGCGCCAAGCTGATGACCAAGAAACTGGCCGTCCAGATGAGCACGCTCTTCGCCACGCGCGAGGCGATCAGGCGGCTGCGTAGCAGCACGTTCGAATGGTAGATGCCCTGCCAGCCGAGCACGATGACCAGTGAGACGCTGCCCAGCAGAATGTAGCCCAGATACTGGCGAAGGGAGACTGCATCCACCATGCCGAGATCACGAATAGCGGTATGGAAACGCAGGCCATAAGCGGCCACAGCGGCCGCGAAGGCCATCCCGAGATCACCCAAAATCGATGCCACTACCCACCAGTGGGGCGAGACCTGTTCCTTTTCGCGCCAGGCTCGGCGAGCTTCCAAGGCATCCAGCAGGGCTACATTAGGCTTTCCGGGGTAGTTGGCGCTGAGGAGTGGATTCATATCGGAAAGGCGGCTTCTTAGTTGTGAAAATTTTAGTAAATACAAACAAGGAAGCAAGGCCAAGATGTGGCAAATATGAAAAAAATCTTCATTTTGCACATCCAAACCTTTCAAAATTGATAAATAATGATTTTGAGAGCTCAATCAACTTATCAGGACTTACCAAACCATTGCGGAAATCTTCTCCTTTGCCCCAGTGCCTCTCCAACTTTGGCCAGGTCCTAGGTGTCCCGGATGGGGACCGGCGAACAACCCCAGCGGCCTGCCTCTTGAGGTTTTCCCGGGGCGATCCTACACTTCACTGATGAAAACGACCTTCCTCCTTTTGTTGGACTTGTCGCTGCTGCCCACCTCCTGCCGCACTCAACCAGACCAGAGCTCCATGGTTAGGGCCGGACGGCAGGGGCGACGATGCCGTGGACTGGGTGGCCTATGGCGTGCGCCGCTAGGTCACTGGGATCCAGCGAGCCACACGCTGATGAGGAGCGCCGCGCATGCTGCCTGATTCCACGACCTTCATCGCCGGCCCCACTGCATCCGGTAAATCAGCCCTCGCGCTGGATCTGGCTACGCTGCTGGATGGGGAGGTCGTGAACGCGGATGCCTTTCAGCTCTATGCCGGGCTGGATGTCATCACGGCGAAGCCCTCCGCGGCGGATTTCGCCCGCGTGCCGCATCATCTTTACGGCGTGCTGCCTCTCACCGAGGCCTGTGATGCGCAGCGCTATCATGACCTTGCCAAGCCCGTCATCGAAGAAATCACCTCGCGAGGTAAAACACCGCTCGTGGTCGGCGGGTCCGGCTTGTATCTCAAGGCCCTCACCCATGGCCTCGCGCCGCTGCCGCAGGGCGATACGGCCATGCGTGAAAAACTGCGAGACAGGCCGCTGGAGGACAAAGTGGCCGAATTGCTCGCTCTCGACCCCGCGGCGGCCACGACGGTCAACCTGCGCAATCCGCGCTACGTCGAGCGAGCCCTCGAAATCAGTCTCCTCACCGGCAAACCGCAGTCCGAGCTGCGCCAGAGCTTTCAAAATGCCCAGCCAAAGGTGCGAGGCATCGTATTGAGCTGGGAACGCGAGGCGTTGTGGCGTCGCATCGAGGCCCGCACACGGCAGATGCTCGCCAGCGGAGCCATCGAGGAGGTCGCCGCCCTCGGCGAGGTCTCCCTCACAGCCTGCAAAGCCATCGGCATCCGCGAGATCCGCGACCACCTCGCAGGCAAACTCACGCTCGAGCAGACCCACGAGGCCATCGTCATCGCCACCCGCCAGTATGCGAAGCGCCAAGCCACCTGGTTCCGCCGCGAGACGTGCTTCCAAACGATTTGCCTCGATTCCTCATCCACCGCACAGTCCGCTCTTGATGCCGCCATGCGTCTGCATTCGTCATTCTGAATTCGTCATTCATCCTTTCTGCCCATGCCCCCTCAGCCCATCTATCCCGTCTTCATCAATCTCGGCCCGCGCAGCTACGTTGTGCAGGTCGGCAAAGGGCTGCTAGCCACGACGGGCGAGGAAGTGAACAAAAAACTCGCCGATCGCACCCACTGCGCCGTCATCACCGATTCGAACGTCGGCCCACTCTACGCGGAGAAGGTCATGCAAAGCCTCCGTGACGCTGGGAAGGAGCCGCACCTCATCACCGTGCCCGCTGGCGAGGCCTCGAAGTCCCTCATCAGCAGCGAAACCGTGCTCAGCGAGATGGCGAAGGCCGGCCTCGACCGCAAAAGCTTCGTCGTCGCCCTCGGCGGCGGTGTCATCGGTGATCTCGGTGGTTTCTGCGCGGCCATTTACCAGCGCGGCATTCCTTATGTGCAAATCCCCACCACCGTGCTTTCGCAGGTGGATAGCTCCGTCGGTGGCAAAACGGGCGTGAACCTGCCCGACGCGAAAAACATGGTCGGAGCCTTCCACCAGCCCGTTTTGGTCATCGCGGACATCGACACGCTCTCTTCGCTGCCGAAACGCGAATGGAATGAAGGCTTCGCCGAGATCATCAAGCACGCCGCGATCAAGGACCCGAGCCTCTACGCCCAGATTGACGCCATCGCCGATGGCAAAGGCGACCTCGTCGCCGTCATCCGGCGCAACATTTCCATCAAGGCCGCCATCGTCGAGGCCGATGAGTTTGAGACCATCGGCACGCGGGCGCTCTTGAACTTCGGCCACACCATCGGTCACGCCATCGAGGCCGCCGCTGGCTATGGCAAGCTCCTCCACGGCGAGGCCATCTCCCTTGGCCTCCGTGCTGCCGCGTGGCTCTCCACGCACATGAGCGGGCTCAATGCCCAGGAGCACGACCGCATCGTGAACCTCCTCAAGCGCTTCGAGCTGCCCGTGACCCTCGGCGAGGAGTTTTCCACCGAGGAAATCATGCGCATCGCCCGCATGGACAAGAAGTTCGAGAAAGGCCGCATCCGCTTCGTCCTCCTCAAAAAGGCCGGCGAGGCCTACCTGAGCAAAGACGTCCTCGAAAGCCACCTCATCAATGCCCTCGACGAGATTCGGAAGCCGGTGTGATTTGATTCGTGACAAAGCGGCGTCGTTCCGCGTATTCCACGCACCATGTCCAACCGCCGCCGCTTTCTCCGCTCCCTTTCCGTCACCACGCTCGCCGCTGCCTCGGGCGGTCTTTTGCCTGCGCAAG
>JBJONJ010000662.1:0-7112 GCA_046051905.1 Verrucomicrobiota bacterium | reverse complement strand
GAGGGTTCGGACCATGGGATCATAACGGCCTCGTCGGCGACGGCCTTGCGCTCCGCATGCGCCCGGAAGATGAACGCCACGAGCGAAAGCGTAACCAGCGAGCTCAGCGGCATCAGAATGGCGGCAAGAAGGGGGGTGAGATAGCCCATGAGACCCACGATGGCGGTGACAATGTTGTAAGTGACGGAGAAGGCGAAGACGGAACGCACGACCAGGCGGTGCGTGGCGGCGATGTCGAGCAGGCTGCTCATGAAGCGCATGCTGTGACCGAGGAAGTAGAAGTCCGCCTTGTGCTCCAGGAAGCTGCGACCAGTGACGGGACTGCCCGCACAGGACGCGGCATCGAAGGCGAGGCTGTCGTTGGCTCCATCGCCAATGTAGAGCGTGCCGTGCGGATCATGCGCGGCGATCCACGCGGCCTTTTCATCGGGCGTGAAGCTGTGATGCCATTGCTCACGCTGCAAGCCGAGCTGCGCGGCGATGTCGGCCACCTTCGGTTCGCGGTCGCCGCTGAGGATGCTGACGCGGAGGCCGCGCTTGCCGAGGGCGTTGACTTCATCGCTCGTTTCGCCTCGCAAAGCATCGTGAAAGCGGAAGGCGGCCACTTCACGACCATCGCGGGTGAAGACGGCATCGACGGACTCGTCCTTCGGTCGCGAAATGGCCCACACGATGCCGTTTTGCTCGAAGTGAAGGCCGTGACCGGGCGTTTCGATGACTTCCGAATCCAACATGCGATCCGGTGTGCCACCGAGCGCATCAAACAAGCTGCGGCTGACGGGATGGAGATTTCCACTGGTGAGGTGTCGCAAGGCCTGACGGGCATTTTCGTCGAGCGAGGCGAGCGATTCGGGATTCACGAGCACGGGATTTTCCAAGGTGAGCGTGCCCGTTTTATCAAACACGATCTGGCGCAGTCGCGTGAGCTTTTTCCAAAGGCCAAGCGTGCGCACAAAGACGCCGTGACCTTCTGCCCGGCTTGCGGCGATGTCATCGGCCAGCGGCGCCGCCACGCCGAGGGCGCAGGGGCAGGAGACGACGAAGACGGAGATCATGACCTGCATGGCCTTGGTCCACTCGCCGGTGTGCTGCCACCACCAAATGCCGCCGATGACGCCCGCGAGCACCACGACGATCAAATAACCGCGAAGGAGCTTTTCGAGGCGCAGATCGCGATTTTCACCGCCGCGGCGGGCTTCGAGCAGTTTGTGCAGCGTGGAGTCTTTCCAGGCTTCGAGGGCGATGGCATTCAGCGTGCGCGTTCCGGCATTGAGAGCACCGGAAGGCAGCAATTGGCCGCTGGAACGGGCGCAGGCATCGCTTTCGCCATTGATCCATTCGAGGCTGATGCTGGCGTGAGGATCTTCGAGCTTCGCGGCGACGGGGATGGCCTGACCGGGCTTCACGGTGAAGGTTTCACCGGCCTTCAGAGCCTCCAGCGCATCCGCTTCCGGAAGCGAAGGATCACGCACGAGACGGCGGCGGTTGCGAGCGACGGCCATTTGCTGCACGAGACGACCGCCGAGCATCAGGAAGATGAACATGGCGACGAAGTCGAAGTATTTGAGCCCTTGTTCACCGCTCATCCAACCGATGATCGAACCCGCGTAGGCCGCGAGAATGCCGAGCGTGATCGGTGTGTCGATGTGCAGTACACCCGCCTGCAAGGCATGCCAGGCCCGCAGAGCGAAGTAACTGCCGCCGATGAACAACGCCAGCGTGGCCGAAGCGGCAGCGACGAGGTCAAACCATCGCGCAAAGGGGAAATCGGCGGGCATGCCAAAGTAAGCCGGCAGCGAGAAAGCCATCGCATTCATCGCAAAAGCTCCGCAGAGACCGGTGCGGCGTTCGAGGCTATTATCGGTAGCTGTTCCGGCATCCGCACGCGGCACGCCGAGCAGGTAGCCGAAGCGCTGAAGCTCGCGGGCAAACTCAACAGGCTGAAACTGCCCCGGCTGCCACGCCATGCGCAGTTCGCCGCGTGAAATATCCACCGAGACCTGCGTGCCGCCCATTTTGGCAAAGATTCGCTCGATGAGCCAGATGCAAGCCATGCACGAAAGACCCTGGATGGAGACGCTCAGCTCAACGGCCACGTTTTGATCTGCCCGCTGTGCCTCGGCGGCAAAGGTGAAGGCCTCCAGCCAGCCGTAGTGCTGCGGACGCATCGCTTGGGGAGATACGGGCGGGAGGTTCTGGGCACCTTTGAGATCGTAAAACTGACCCAGTCCCTCCTGCTGAAGTATGTCGTGGACGTAGTGGCATCCGGCACAGCAAAAGCTGTCGCTACGAGATGAGGGCACCGGAGTGCCGCAGTGTTGGCATGTCGCGCGGGAAGACATGCGGCAAGATGCCGCTTCCAGCTGATCCTGCTGCCCGGTGCTTGGCAATGAGGAGGCGGGAATTGCCAAAAAGGGCACGGCGGGTAAACTGGACGCATGTCAGCCGCCCCACGTCACCAGCTCATCACGCCGGAAACATATCTCGCGAGCGAACTCAAATCCCCAGTAAAGCACGAGTATGTGGGAGGGGCCGTGTATGCGATGGCTGGAGCGAGAAACATTCACAACATCATTAGTGGAAACGTTTTTCTCGCACTGGGCAATCGCCTCCGTGGCAAAAAATGTCGTCCGTTCAACAGCGACACGAAGGTGCGCATTCGCTTCCCCAATCACATCCGTTTTTATTACCCGGACGCCTTGGTGACATGCCACCAGAACCCGGTGGATGATTCTTTCCAGGACCAGCCCAATGTCATCGTGGAGGTGCTTTCCGAATCCACACGCCGAACAGATGAGGGCGAAAAACTCGACGCCTATCTGACGATTCCGACACTGGAGGCTTATCTGGTAGTGGACAGTTCGAACAAGGAGGTCGTGATGCATCACCGTGGCGACAACGGCTTCATCCGCTCCATCATCACGGGGGACTCAGCCGTGGTGCCGCTGAATTGCCTGGGCTTTGATCTTCCGCTGTCTGAAATCTATGAGGGAGTGCAGTTGCCCGCCTTGGAGGTCGTGGAAGGCTCAAGCACCACGGAGACGGCCTGAGGCTTCCTCAGCAAGGAAGCACTGGTAGGCGTGGGCAATACCGTCCTGCAAGAGGATGCGCGGTTTCCAGCCGAGCGCGGTGAGGCGAGAGGTGTCGAGCAGCTTTCGCGGCGTGCCGTCCGGCTTCGAGGCATCCCAGACGATCTTTCCAGGATAGCCGACGGCAGAAGCGACGAGTTCGGTGAGTTCACGGATGCTCACATCTGTGCCGCAGCCGACGTTGACGAGGTCAGGCGGATTCTCCACAGCCATGAGAAAGGCACAGGCATCGGCGAGATCGTCCACATGCATGAATTCACGCAGCGGTGTGCCGGTTCCCCAGGCGCTGACTTCGGGCAGACCAGCCAGTTTCGCCTCGTGAAAGCGCCGGATCAGGGCTGGCATCACATGGCTGTTCTGCGGGTGGTAGTTGTCACCCGGCCCGTAGAGGTTGGTAGGCATCGCGGCGTGGTACACCACACCGTGCTGCTTGCGGTAATACTCGGTCATTTTAAGCCCAGCGATCTTCGCAATCGCATAGGCTTCATTGGTCGGCTCCAGGGCGGAGCTGAGCAGGCAGCTCTCCGGCATGGGCTGCGGCGCGTGCTTCGGATAGATGCAGGAACTACCCAAGAAAAGCAGGCGCTTCACACCGCTCTTCCACGCGCTGTGGATGCAGTGCGTGGCGATGGCGAGGTTTTCATACAGGAACTCGGCCGGGTAGGTGTTGTTGGCGTGAATACCCCCTACCCTGCCCGCCGCGATGATGGCGGCATCAGGCTTTTCGGCGGCAAAAAAGGCCGCGACGGCGGCTTGATTGCCGAGATCCAGCTCCCGACGCGTGCGCAGCACAAGCTCGACACCCGGCTCGTTTTGATAACGACGCACGAGCGCGGCTCCCGCCATGCCTCCATGTCCTGCGATGAAGACTTTCATCCTGCGTTAGGCAAGTGCGGCTTTGATGCGGGCCTCGTTTTGAGCAAGCACCAGATCGGCATCGACCATGATTTTGACGAGATCTTTGAAGAGCACCTTCGGCTCCCAGCCGAGCTGACGTTTGGCCTTCGCGGGATCGCCGATGAGGAGTTCGACCTCGGCAGGACGCTCGTAGCGGGAATCATGCACGACGTATTTTTCCCAATCGAGGCCGAGGAGCTGGAAGGTCTCCTGGCAGAACTCGCGGACACTGTGCGTCTCATTGGTGGCAACGACATAATCGTCCGGCTTGTCCTGCTGGAGCATGAGCCACATCATCTCAACGTATTCACCTGCAAACCCCCAGTCGCGTTTGGCATCCAAATTACCGAGATAAAGCTTGTCCTGGAGACCCATTTTGATGCGAGTCGCGGCACGGGTGATCTTGCGGGTGACGAAGGTCTCGCCACGGCGGGGGCTCTCGTGGTTGAAGAGAATGCCGTTGGAGGCGTGCAGACCGTAGCTCTCGCGATAGTTCACGGTAAGCCAATAGGCATAGACCTTGGCGCAGCCGTAGGGCGAGCGGGGCCAGAAGGGCGTGGTCTCCGTCTGCGGCACCTCCTGCACCTTGCCGAACATCTCGGAGGAGGAGGCCTGGTAGAAACGTGTCTTGTTCACGAGGCCAGCCTCGCGGATCGACTCCAAAATGCGCACCGCCCCGAGGCCATCCACATCGCCCGTGTATTCGGGAATGTCGAAAGAGACCTTCACGTGGGACTGGGCACCGAGATTGTAGATTTCATCGGGCTTCAGTTCATACAGCAGCTTCACGAGATGCACGGCATCGGCGAGATCGCCGTAGTGCAGCTTCAGGCGGCTACCATCCACATGCGGGTCCTGGTAAATGTGATCAATGCGCGAGGTGTTGAAACTCGACGAACGTCGGATAATGCCATGAACTTCATAGCCTTTCTTAAGAAGGAGTTCGGCGAGATAGGAACCGTCTTGGCCGGTGATACCTGTGATGAGCGCTTTTTTCATTTCGTGTTGTTGGGAGCCAACTTCTTAGCGTCTTTATTTATCTCTTTCGAGCAGAATTTTACAGGCCCTCACGCCCCCAGTTGGGGTAACCCATCAAGGCCAGCTTTTCGGATTCTCACAGAAGCGTCGGATACGGCTTCTTCTCGGCCATTTCCTCTTCCTCGGCCGGGTTGAGCTGGCTTTCGAGGCGACGGCTGACATCACTGATGGAGCCGGTGTGGCGGCCGATGAGAGCGTAAACCATCGGCACGAGGAACAAGGTCACAATCGTGGCCAGCGTGACGCCAAACACGATCACGACACCGACCACCATGCGGGTCTCGTAGCCCGCCCCCTTGCCGAGCATGAGGGGGAGAGCGCCCATCACCGTGGCCAGCGCCGTCATCACGATCGGGCGCAATCGTTGCTCGCTGGCTTGCAGGATGGCCTCGCGGAAGGGCACGCCTTCGTCACGGAGCTGGTTGATGAACTCGACGATCAAGATGCCGTTCTTCGCGGCGAGGCCGATGAGCATGATCAGACCGATCTGGCTGTAGATGCTCTGGTTCAATCCCATGACTTGCAGGCCCAGCAAGGCTCCGGCGACCGCCACGGGCACCGTGAGCATGATGGTGAAGGGATGCACAAAGCTCTCAAACTGCGCCGCGAGCACGAGGAAGGCGATCAACATGGCCAGGCCGAACACGAGGCCGATGCTTCCGCTGTTTTCCTTCAGCTTCAAAGCGTTCCCCTTATAGCCGACGACGGCGCTGGAGGGCAGGTTGTCTTTGATGAGCTGCTCCATGTAGGCCACGGCCTCGCCGAGGCTGTAACCAGTGGCCAGCTCGGCATCGAAGGTGATGCTGCGCATGCGGTTGTAGCGGTTCAGCGTGCCGCTATCGGCGAATTCATCCATCGTCACGAGGTTGGCCAGCGGGATGAGCTGCTTCGAGCGCTCGCTGCGCACGAAGATGTTGTTCAAATCGAGCGGGCTGCGCTTGTCACCGTAGCTGCCTTCGAGGATCACATCGTATTCCTCGCCTTCATGGATGAAAGTGGTAGCACGCCGGCCTCCCAACAGCGTCTCGAGCGTGCGGCCGATGTTCGCCGAGGACACGCCGAGATCAGCGGCGCGAGCCTGATTGATGCTCACGCGGAGCTGCGGCTTCGTTTCACGGTAGTCGCAGTCGAAGCCAATGAGCTTCGAGTTCTCTTTGGCCTTCGTCAGGATGATGTCGCGCCAGGCGGCGAGCTCTTCGAAAGTGGGGCCGCTGAGCACGATCTCCATCGGCTTGTTCAGGCCGCGCATCATGCCCTGGCGCATGATGACCGTCACCTTGGCTGCGGGAATGTCCGACGTGCGCTGGCGCACCTCGTTCATGATGTCGAAGCCATTCCGCCGAGTGCCAAACGGCGTGAGTGTGACCACGCAGAGCGATTCGTTGAAGTCCGCCGCCGTGCCGAAGCTGCGTGGGGCGCGGGCGCTAATGCGTGTCGCCTCTTCTGTCTCCTCGACGAGATACATCACCTTCTCGTTCATCTCGTCCATGGTCTGGATCGTGTTCGCAAAAGTGGTGCCAGGAGGGCTGGTGGCGGTGACAAAGAAGGAGCCGCGGTCCTCGCGAGGGGTAAATTCATCGGGAATGGACCTCAACAGCCACCCGCACAGCGCGGTGAGAGCCACGACCACCGGAATCACCGTGGCGGGGAAGTTCAGCATGCCGCCCAAAACCCAGCGATAGACCTTCTGCACGGCCTCGAAGACCTTTTTGAGCATCACCGCCACGAAACCGTCCTTTTCGCGGTCTCGCATGATTTTCGATGCCAGCATCGGTGAGAGCGTCAGGGCCACAAAACCCGAAAAACCGACCGAAATGGCCAGTGTGACGCTGAACTCAGCAAACAGCCTTCCCGTGTCACCCGGCATGAAGGTGACCGGAACGAACACCGCCAGCAGCACCAGCGTGGTCGCAATCACCGCAAAGCCCACCTGCCGCGTGCCGAGGAAACTGGCGACGAGCGGCATCTCCCCGTGCTCAATGCGGCGGTGGATGTTTTCGAGCACCACGATGGCATCATCAACGACGAGGCCGATTGCCAGCACGAAAGCCAGCAGCGTCAGTGTGTTCATCGAGTAATCGAGCGCCA
>JBJONJ010000661.1:0-3591 GCA_046051905.1 Verrucomicrobiota bacterium | reverse complement strand
CTATCACGACGGGAAAGCACCGCTCGCAGCAGTGGAGGGTTTCATTCGCCAGATCCTCGGCTGGCGGGAGTATGTGCGCGGCATCTACTGGCACTTCATGCCGGATTACATCGAGCGAAATGCGATGCGCGCCGAGCAGGAGTTGCCGGACTTTTACTGGACCGGCGAGACGGACATGCAGTGCCTGCGCGATGCTATCGGCCAGACGCTGCGCCTCGGCTATGCGCATCACATTCAGCGGCTGATGGTCACGGGGCTCTTTGCGCTGCTTTACGGCGTGCATCCGCGTCGCGTGCATGAGTGGTATCTGGCCGTGTATGTGGATGCGGTGGAATGGGTGGAACTGCCGAACACGCTCGGCATGTCGCAGTATGGCGATGGCGGCGTGATGGCCAGCAAGCCGTATGTGGCCAGCGGTAAATACATCCAGCGCATGAGCAATTACTGCGCTGGCTGCCGCTACGATCCCGCACAGAGCACCGGCCCGCGTGCCTGTCCCTTCACGACGCTTTATTGGGATTACCTGCTTCAGCATGAGCCGGTGCTGCGGCAGAACCAGCGCATGAGCATGCAGTTGAGAAATCTCACGCGCCTGTCGGAATCCGATCGTGAGAAGGTCCAAAAGCAGGCCCAGATCGTCCGCGCCAGATGCGGCAAGGCAGCGACTTGAATGGGGTCACACGACGACCTTGATCTCGCTTGTTCCACCGGGCTTGCGGATCACCTGGACTTGGGTGGTCAGTCGTTCTTTGAGCAAATCGACGTGTGAAATGAGTCCGATGGTCTTCCCGCGGGATCGCAGGTTTTCCAAAGCGCTCAGCGCCACCTCCAGCGTCTCCGAATCCAGCGTGCCGAAGCCTTCATCAATAAAGAGCGAGTCGATGGGATGATGCCGGCTCGCCAGCTCGCTGAGCCCGAGAGCGAGCGCGAGACTCGCGAGAAAGCTCTCGCCGCCTGACAAGCTCTCCATCGGGCGATCTACGTTCGCTTGGTAAAGGTCCACGATGCGTAGATCGAGCTCATCGCCGTCGGCGGCCATCAGGCGATAGCGTTCCGCCAGTACTTTGAGATGCTCGTTTGCCAGGCCGATGAGTTGTCGCAGCGTGAGCGACTGCGCGAAGCGTGAGAACTTCGCGCCGTCGGCCGAGCCGATCAGTTCTTTGAGTCTTCCCCATCGCAGCGCCTCGGCCTCCGCCGCCTGCAATTCCGCGCCACCGGCCTCGCGGCGCTTCCGTGCTTCGTCGTCGTTTTTGATCTGCTGTTCCAGCGACCCGAGTTCGGTGCGTTTCATCGCAAAGGCCTCGCCGAGCTGTTTCGTGGCCACTTCCAGCTCGTTCAGCGCCGCCACGCCCGGCACGCTCTGGCCTTCGAAAGGCTTCCGCCGCGTCTCAAGCTGCTCCAGCTTCGCCAGCGTGGCCGCGAGGTGTGTTTGCAGCGCATTCAGTTTTGTCTCCGCCTCGCGTAGCGCTTTCTCCGCCGATGAAAAGCGGCCTTCATGTTCCTGACGATCTTCCGCCAGCGTTTTGCCCCCGAGCCGCTCGCTCAACTGCGCCTTCAACGCATCCGCCTTCGTGCGCAGCGACACGCCCTCGGATTTGAGCTCGTCGAGCCGCCGTGTTTTTGCAAGCTCGTCGGCTGTGGCGAGTTGAAGCGCTCCTTCGAGCTTCTGGCGCTCGCCGCGCTGCTGCGCGGCTTCCTGCTGCTTCTTCGTGAAGGTGGTCGAGCGTTTTTCGAGCACGTCGAGATCATGCTCCATCTGGAGGGGGGAAGCCAGGCCGCCCGGTTGCTGTGCAACTGGAGCCTGGCCTTGTTGCAGAGCAACAAGGCAACCATCCAGCCTGCCGCGTTTCGCCCGCTCGTCAGTTTCCAATGCACCGACATCCGGCACGTCGATCCCGGCCAGCGTCTTCCGCAGCTCCTCCGACTTGTTTTTCTCCGCGTTCAGCTCCGCCTCGAGTTTTGCTAACTGGCGTTCCAGCAGGGTCAGGGCATGCACGACCTGCTCTTGCTGCTTTTCCAAACTCGCCAGCAGCTTCCTCGCGGCTTGCAGTTGCGATTCAAAGCTCGTCCCGCCGCTCGCAAAGGGATGCTCCGCCGCCCCACACAGCGGACAAGGCTCTCCATCCTTCAGATCATGCCGGTGCTCGTCGAACCCTGCCATCAGCTCCGACTTCCGCACGATCTCGCGCTGGACCGCGATCTTCTCCGCGAGGCGTCTTTGCTCATCGCGGTCCTTCTCAGCCTTGGCGAGGCCTTCAGCGGCTTTTTGGGTCCAAACAGCCGTTTGGGCGTCCGAGTCGGTGAGACGCTTGTTCAGCGTTTCAGCCTCCGCATGACGTTTGCGGCCATCGGCCAGCTTTTCATGCGCCGCACGCCACTCACGCACAGCGACGCGGAGTTTCGGCATTTGCTCGCCGAGCGCGGCATCGGCCGCGTGCTGCTTCAACCATGCTTCGAGCGCCTGCGCGGCCTCCTGATGCGTGGCGAGGGCTTTTTCGGCGGCTTCACGCTTGGTGGCCGCTTCCTTCTGCTCCTTCGCCCAGGTTTGATAGGTGGCGCGACTCTCCGCGAGCTGCTTTTCGAACTGCTCGCTCTGCGCGGCGAGCCCCGCCGCCTGCTCCCAGACGGGCTCACGCATCGTGCGCCGGGCTTTGGCATCTTCGGCGATGGATTTCGCCTTCGAAACCTCCGCCGCGGCGGTTGATTGTGTGCTTTGGAGCTGCTTCGCGTCTTCGCCGAGCTTCGTGATCTCCGCCACGATGGTGGCGTGCTCGCGTTGGGCGTGGAGTCGCTGTGCCGCGGCCTGACTTTCGCCCTGCAGACGCATGGCGCTGGTCTGCGCCTCGGCGAACGAGGTCTCCAGCCGCTGCCGTGCCTCGTCATCAAGCAACATGACAGCGCCGAGCGAGACTTTGAGGCGCTGCACGTGCTCGTCTCTGGCTTTGTAGGTCTCGAAGGCCAGCTTCGACAGTTCCGTGTAGATCTCCGTGCCGGTGATTTTCTCCAGCAATTCGGCCCGTTCGTTCGGCTTCGCCTTCAAAAACGCCGCGAACTGGCCCTGCGCCAGCAGCACGGAGCGGAGGAAGCGCTGGGCATCGAGTCCGGTGCGCTCCTCGATGAGGCGATCCATCTCCGCTGACTTCTCGGCGAGGATCTCGCCCGTGGCGGCATTCGCCAGGCGGCGCTCCACGGGCTGCAGCTTGCCATCCGCCTTCCCACGGGCACGACGCAGCCGCCAGGTGGCGCGGAGTTTTTCGCCCTTCGTCTCAAAGTCCACCTCCGCCAGGCACTCGGCCGTGTGGCGGCTCATCATCTCATCCGCCTTGTCATTGCCGTAGCGGGCGGCGCGGCCATACAGCGCCAGTGTCATCGCATCCAGCAGAGTCGATTTCCCCGCGCCGGTCGGCCCTGTGATGAGAAATACGCCCGCCGTGCTCAAGGCGCCCTCATCAAACCGAACCTCATGCGTCCCGCTGAGCGAGTTGAGGTTTTGGAGTCGGACGGCAAGGAGGCGCATGGAAGGGCTGGATGGTATGGCAGCAGTCCGAGTTGGAACAACGGTTTCTCGTCCTTCGCAGGCGGAGGGATTGA
>JBJONJ010000660.1:0-5126 GCA_046051905.1 Verrucomicrobiota bacterium | reverse complement strand
ACCGTGGTGTATTTATAGCTGAAACCTTCCAGCTTCCGGCGTGGGATCTTCTGGCTGATGAGGCGCTCGATGGAGGCCACGTTCATGATTTCGTCCGCGGCGAAAAGCGTGAAGGCATCGCCCTCCTTCTGCGCACGGCCGGTGCGGCCGATGCGGTGGACATAGTCCTCGCTGTGCTCGGGCACCATGTAGTTGATGACGTGCGTCACGCCGCTGATGTCCAGCCCGCGGGCGGCGAGATCCGTCGCCACGATGATCTCGTATTCACCCTCGCGGAAGCCTTTGAGCGCCTTCTCGCGATCCTTCTGGCCGATGTCGCTGTGCATCACGGCGGCTTTGTATTCGCCGGTCATCTGGATGGCGGCATGCAGTTGGTCCGCCTGGGCTTTCGTCCGGGTGAAGATCATCATGCTGTCGAAGTGCGTCTGCTTCAAAATCGCCAGCAGCAGCTCCTGACGCTGATCGCCGGCCACCGGATACATGTAATGGCTCACGGTCTCGGCCGCGGAGAAGCGGATGCCAACTTCCACGCTTTCCGGCTCTTTGAGGGCAAAGTCCGCCAGGCTCTTGATCTGCGGCGGCATGGTGGCGCTGAAAAACAGCGTCTGGCGCGAAGATGGCGTCTTTTCGACGATGCGGCGCACATCCGGCAGGAAACCCATGTCCAGCATGCGATCCACTTCATCGAGAATCAGGATCTCCACGCCACGCAGGTCGGCCACGCCTTCCTGCATGAAATCGAGCAGGCGGCCCGGCGTGGCGACGACCACATCCACGCCCTCTTGCAGACCTTTCCGCTGTTTTTCATAGCCCACACCACCGTGGACGAGGAGGACGCGCAGCCCGGTGTGCTTGCCATACTTCTCAAACTGCTCCACCACCTGCGCCGCCAGTTCACGGACGGGTTCCAGCACGAGGCAGCGGAACGTTCCCGGGGCACCCAGGCGATGCAGCGCTGGCAAAGCGAAGGCCGCCGTCTTGCCGGTGCCTGTCTGGGAGGCTCCGACGAGGTCCTTGCCGGTCAAAATGATCGGAATCGACTTCTCCTGGATGGTGGTTGGCTTGTCATAGCCGGTCTCGCGCACGGCGGCGAGGATGGCAGGTGAAAGGCCGAGCACTTCCCAGTTCGGTGGATACGGGCCTTCCGGCACGGGCGGCGGGGGAGGCGGTGGCACCGGGGCGTGGTTTTCACGCTCGGGCTTGGCCTCACGCGGGCCGCGGCCACGTTCTGGACGATCACCACGCGGCCCACGCTCGGGCCGGTCACCTCTTGGCCCGCGTTCAGGGCGGTCGCCACGCGGACCCCGGTCACGCGGTGGACGGTCGCCACGCGGCTTGCCGCCTTCGCGATGACCTTCCTTATGAGTGTCCTGATGCGGACGCTTGTGCGCATGAATCGTCGCCGGATGGTCGGGGTGCACCTCCTTGGCGAGTTCCTTCACGACGGGTTTCTTCAATCGCAGCACCTTTTTCAGGCCCGATTTCAATCGGCTGAACAGGGAGGGTTTCTTCGGAGCGTGGTCGGGGCGGCGTGGGGTGGTCACAATCGGGGCGGGAGGAATGGGGCGGCTCCTATCGGCCAGCTTGGCGGACAATGCAAACCCGCATCCAGGGCCTGAAATTGCCGCGTAAACCGGGAACAATCCTCTTGCCCCAACGCCTCAGGTTTTCATACTCGCCCCGCCCTCATGTCCTCCATCTCGTATCTTCCCGGAAAAGAGCCTCATCCACGCGAACACCGCCTGATCTTCAAAAACATCGATCGCGTCGGCTGGAATCCCTCCATCGACTGCGCCATGGCCGATGGTGGCTACGAGATGCTCAAGAAGGCGCTCCAAATGGAACGCAGCGCCATCACGAATGAAGTGAAGGCCAGCGGCCTACGTGGCCGTGGCGGTGCGGGCTTCCCCACCGGCGTCAAGTGGGGCTTCATCCCGCCGACGAATACCAAGCCGGTGTATCTCATTTGCAACGCCGACGAATCCGAGCCCGGCACCTTCAAAGACCGTTACATCCTGCATCAAGATCCTCATCAACTCATCGAGGGCATGACCATCGCCTGCTATGCGGTGGGAGCGAAGCTGGCCTACATCTACATCCGCGAGGAATTCCCGCAGGCCGCCATCATCGTCGAAAAAGCCATCGCAGAAGCCCACACGAAAGGCTTCCTGGGCAAAAACATCCTCGGCAGCGGCTTTGACTGCGAAATCTACGTCCACCGCGGCGCCGGTGCCTACATCTGCGGCGAGGAAACCGGCCTCATCGAGTCTCTCGAAGGCAAGCGCCCCTACCCGCGCATCAAGCCGCCGTATTTCCCGGCGGCACTCGGCCTCTACATGAGCCCCACCATCGTGAACAATGTGGAGTCCCTCTGCCATGTGAAGCACATCCTGCAGATGGGCGGCGCGGAATACGCCAAGCTCGGCACGCCGAACAACACCGGCACCCGCATCCTCTGCGTCTCCGGCGATGTGCAAAAGCCCGGCTACTATGAAGTCCAGGTCGGCAAAGTCACCATGGGCGAGGTCATCAATGATCTCTGCGGTGGATTGAAACCCGGTCGCAAGCTCAAAGCCATCATCCCCGGCGGTTCCTCCGCCAAAGTCCTGCGTGCTGATGAAACCTTCAAAATGAAGGATGGCCGCGAGCTCACCATCATGGACATCCCGATGGACTTCGACACCATGGCCGCCTGTGGCACCATGGCCGGCTCCGGTGGCGTCATCATCATGGACGACAGCCGCAGCATGAGCTGGGTCATCAACAACCTGAACAACTTCTACGCCCACGAAAGCTGCGGCCAGTGCACCCCTTGCCGCGAAGGCAGCCTGTGGATGAAAAAGATCAGCGACCGCATTGTCAGCGGCAACGCCAGCCCCGACGATGTGGACACCTTGGAGCAGGTCGCCGTGCAAATCGACGGACGCACCATCTGCGCCTTCGGCGAAGCCAGCGCCTGGCCCACCCAGTCCTTCGTCCGCAAATTCCGCGACGAACTCAAAGCCGACTGCAAAGCCGACCTCGCCGGACAAATCGTCAATAGCGAGGGCAAGGTGGCGGCGGCTTCGATGGCTTCCTGATCGGAACGCATTTCCACCAGCGAATCACGGATCATCCTTGCCCGCGATGAAGTCGCGGAAGGCTTGAGCCACTCGCTTGGTCATCGCGGCGGACTCGCCGGGCAGTTTGCGGCCGTCGATGGCGGCCAGCGGATGGACCTCGCGGGTGCTCGAGGTCAAAAACGCTTCCTGACAGGTTTCGAGAATCGAGAGCGGCATCGTTTCCTCGCGAACAGCAAAGCCCGCGTGCTGACAGGCCTCGATCACAAGAGCACGCGTGACACCTGCCAGGCAGCCGCTCTCCAGCGGCGGCGTCTTCACGAGGTTGTCGTGAACGACGAAGAGGTTTGTGCCGGTGCCTTCACAAAGCTCGCCGCGAGTATTTGCCAGGATCGCCTCGCCTGCGCCGCGTGATTTGGCATCGGCCAAGGCGCGGGCGTTTTCGCCATAAGAAGTGGATTTGATGCCGGCGAGGGCTCCGCGCTCGTTTCGAGTCCACGGCACCGTCACGGCGGTTTCAGTCGGAGGCCAGGGTTTGAGCACGGAAGCCACCACCGTCGTCGTTGGCGTGTCGTGACCGCGATCCGAGCCCAGCGGCCCATCGCCACTCGTCACCGTCACGCGGATCCGGGCATCGCGCATGCCATTCGCATCCATCACGTCCTGAATGGCGGCGATGAACAGCTCAAAGCGCGGCGCGGCGATGCCCATCGCATCACACGAGGCCACGAGTCGCTTCCAATGCCGGATGGCCGTGAACGGCTTCCCATGTCGCGCCACCAGCGTCTCGAACACGCCGTCACCGACGAGGAAACCATGATCGAAGGGGGAGATGCGGGCTTCTGCGGTGGGAAAGACCGTTCCATTGATCCAGATGTGGGAGGGAAGGCTCATGGGTAGGTGGGGTGAATCATTCTTCAGAGGCACCTTCCTCGCCGTGACCTTCCTCGGCCATGCGGTGGATGGTGGCGCTGAGCAGGTCGATGTAGCCCTGCACGTCGAGACTCTCCGGCTCCGGCTCGCCGCGAATGGAATACAGCCAGCCCTGCTCGTAGGGATCGCTGCGCACGATGCAGGCGTCCTGTTTGAGGAGCGGATTGCCACCGGCAAAGGTCCCGTTCATCACGCAATAAACATCCGAGGCCGCTTTGAAGCCCTCCACCCAGCCAATGTTGTCGCCGGGAGCCACGGGGCCGCCTTCGGCAGGTTTCCATTCGCAATCCACCAGCTCGCCCAGCATGCGCGTGGCGAATTTCGTGAAGCCCACACGCCACAGGCCAGGCTCGCCCTCGACCGGTGCCATCCAGTAGTGCGAACGCGAGTAGCGGAAGGTGTTCGGGAACCGGGCGGAGAAGCGGGCGTGTTTAAAGCGGATGAAATTCAGTGGCATGAGCGGCTGCCTTTTACGCTGGAGCACAGTGGAAGCAATCGGCGCGTCCCGCCTAAAAACACCTCGGCCCGGTGGAACCCAACCAAAATTCCACCGGGCCTTTAGGTGACCAGTGAGCCCCCAACCATGAAGTGACTCACTAGCTCGTTGTTTTGTCTTCCGGGCGAACCCGGAAAGCTTTGAAGCTCTCGCCTCAACCGAGTTCTTGAATGAGCAGCCTGCGGGCCAACCTGTGTGACGAATCGCAGAAATTTTGCTCGAACTGAAAAATTTTCACCGCGCATATACCGCAGCCAGTTCGCGCAGCAGTTTTTCGAGCTGTGAGTAGTAGGCCTCGTCATCGAGCTGTTTCCGCTGCTCGCGGAGCTTCTTGAGTTGGCTTTCGAGGGCATCGCGCTTCGTGCGCTGCTCGTCAGTGAGTTGCTTTTCCTCGTCGCTGAGCACGAGGACGAGTTGGGCGGCACGCTCGCCATCGATTTTGGAATCCGCAGGTGGTGCTTCGAGTGCTTCGCGGCGGGTGGGAACGCCATCGCCGTTGTCTTCGAGGAGGGCGTGCTCGGTGGCGAGGCGTTCTTCGTTCTCGTAAAAGGTGGCGGCGGCCTTGCTGGCATGGCGGAAGGCTTCGAGAAGGGAAACCTGCTTGTCTTGATCCAGATCCGCCTCGGGCAAGCCGCCGA
>JBJONJ010000659.1:0-6418 GCA_046051905.1 Verrucomicrobiota bacterium | reverse complement strand
GGAGATCCTTACCATCCACATACTCCATCACCAGAAACAGATGCCGCGCGTAGGTCTGGCCAAAGTCAAACACGGCCACGATGTGCGGATGCACCAGCTTGGCCATGGAGCGTGCTTCTTTAATGAAGCGCTGCGTGTCCTCCATGTTTTGAGAGGCGGCGATGGGCAGCACCTTGATAGCGACCCAGCGATCCAGCGTGATCTGCCGTGCCTTATAAACCGCACCCATGCCACCCACACCGATGATGCTGTGCATCTCGTATTGTGGCAAAAGCTGCGCCAGTTCCTCCAGCGCCGGGTAAGCAGCATCTGCCGCTCCTGGGGGCGGTTGGGGGATGGATGATGGATCAGACTCGGCGGACATCGGGGAAACAAAACAACAGAACTCAGAAGCTAAGCCAGCCTCAGCTCAAGAAGCCAGAGGAAAAGCATGGATAGAGCCAACATCATCCAGCCTCAGATCTGCAGAGGCTGCTTTCTCAAAGACCAAAGTGCCATTCACTTTTTTCGCTCCTCATTCTTTGGCCCTATCTGACGCGTAGTCGAGATTGCACAGGTCGAGGCAATAGGTGTGTGCGGCCCGGCTGATGCGGTCAGCCAAGCGGTTGAGTTGCTCAGGCTCCCAATTGGAGATTCCCGGATAAAACCGCCGCGCGATCTCCCCGAGCGCCTTTTCCGTCGCTTCAAACACCCGCTGATTCAGCGCTACCTCGTCCTGCATCTCATTGAAGGCGGCATCGAGTTCCCACAGGTCCGATTCAGGTATTTCAGGTGAGTCAGGCATGGCGGATGAAAAGCTGTGGATGTTTGCATGTCAAATATACAGCTTCGACAGCCCATCCACGATCTTCATCGTCTCTAGGCTCACGGTGATGACGCAGAGCAACAGTTCGAGGGAGTCCGCGCCTGACGAGTCCAATCTCAGCGCAGGTAAAAGAACACGCCGACCCCAACTGCCGTTAAAACAGCACCGGATGCAGCCATCAGAATTTGCTGTTTCACTTGAGGCGTTGCCTTCCTCAGCAGGACCACCGTCATCAAAATCGAGTACAAGGCGATGCCGATGTAAACCGACAAGGCAAAGGAGCTGTTGGGAAAAAGGCTCGACATAAGGATGATGGCGCACGGGGGAAGGATGGCCAACGGGGGAAGGATGTAGCGCATGGGATGGGAAACTTGGTTGGAGGCTTGGTGGCCTTAATAGTCTAGCTCCAGCTTTGGCAGCGCGTCCACGATTTTCATCGTTTCAAGGTTGACGTTTATGACACGGAGGAACAGCTCCAGGGGATACTTGGGATTGTGGAGCTGCGGAGTACTGCACACTGTGCACGCATCGAAATCATGCGGCCATCACTCCACCTTTTCCTCGTTGTCCTTGTCTCTGCGCTACCCGCACTCCACGCCGCCGATGCTCAGCCCATCGTCGGCGCGATCCGCTGGGACGGCTGGTATGGCGAGGGTGGCGTGGTGGATGAGGTAGAGCTTTCGCTGGGGCAGCCCAAGTATCACTTTCGTCTTCCGTGGTTCGCTCAAATTGTGAGCGAGGGCAAGGTCAGCATCAATGGCGACTCGCAGGCCATCATGGAGCAGGAGATCGCTTATGCATCTCAGGCGGGGCTGAACTATTGGGCTTTTGTGGACTACCTGAACGAAGCACCGGGCTTGAGCATCGCTTTGAATCGCTACCTCGGCGCGAAGGACAAGAAGGGCATCCGCTACTGCCTCGTCGAGGAAGGGGCGCGGATCGACAAAGCAGGCGTGAAAGCCTGGAGCAGTATCGTGCAGCACTTCCGGCATCCCGATTACCAGACCGTGCTCGATGGCCGACCGCTGCTCTGCCTGTTCGCCAAGACCACCCAGCTCGGCAAGGCCGAGTGGGACGATTTGAAACGTCAAACCATCGCCGCAGGCATGAAGGCACCGTATCTTGTGCTCATGGGCTGGGAGGCGGAGAAGGACCGCGAGGCGCTCGGCTTCGATGCCGTCTCCGAGTATGCCTGCTCAGGCAAAGGCTACACGACCGATCCCGAAACTTATCAGCAGCTCACGTCCCATTCGGTGAGTGAGAAGCTGTGGGGAAAATGGCAGCACCAGCGCACCCCATGCATAACCTTTGCCACCGCAGGGTGGGACACACGCCCACGCCAGGAGCGCCCGCCATCCTGGTGCCCCTGGGTGAAAGCCACGCCTGATCCCACACCGCCCGCGCAGCAGAAACACCTCCTCGACGCAACCACCGCCACGCCCGATCAAATCGCCGCGCACGTCCGCGCCGCCATCACCTGGACCCAGGCCAATCGCGATCTCAATCCCGCCAACGTCATCCTCCTCTATGCCTGGAACGAGCATGACGAAGGCGGCTGGCTCCAGCCCACACTCGGCGCGGATGGAAAGCCAGATGCCTCACGGATTCAGGCGCTTGGGAAAGTGCTGCGCCCAGCGCAGGTGAACGCTGTACCGTCGAAACCCTAGAGTCCCTCACCTCTCGCGGTGGCTGCCGTCAAGCAGTTGCTCCCTGAAGTCGTTTCTTGCGGTCACGAATCGCCTACTGACCCTTTCATGCTCTGAAGTCTTCATCTCTTCTTGGTGCGGTACACCTTCTTTAAAAAGGAGAGCAGCGTGAGATTGTCGTATTCCTCCGGGCCATAACCACGCTCCCGGCACAGCTCAGCGTAGAAGACATGCACCTCGGTCTTCACCAGCTTGCTGATCTTGGTGCTGAGAGGGCTGACGTAGGGCAGATGTTTCTGCTGAAGATTACCGCCCTTCCACACATTGAAGAACCACAGAAACCAATCGTACGTCCGCAGTTGGAACTGGCTGCCTGCCTCCCATGAGACCATGAACAGCAAGTCATCGAATATTTGCCGCACCTCCGGCGCGGAGATGTCTTCAATGCGGGAGCGGTAGTAACTCATGCGGCACCTCTCTTCTTGGGCTTCACTGCCACCAGCGGAGCCGTCAGCTTTTCGTAGAGGGAAAAGAGGTGCTCCACGCGGGCGCGGTCGTTGGGGAAGGGGTCTTTGCGGTAGCAGCGATCGACGCTGCGGTCGAGATCGGCGTGGGCTTTCGCTAGGGCGGGCGGCATGGTGGTGGGGTCGTAGAGATCGGCCAGGGTGGAGCTGGGGAACTTCGCCCGAGCGTCTAGCACGGCCTGCGCCGCTTTCTCCACCGCTGCCTTCTGCGCCTCGCTCACGGTTTCCGGCCAGGGGTAGTTGTTATAGACGAGTTTGTTGGAATAGCGGTAATCGCTCTTCATTCGTCCGCAGACCAAACGCATCCAGGCCATGTGCATTTTGGAGGTGAGAATACCAAAGTGATACACCTCTGCGCCTTCACAGAAATAGATCTCTGAGGCTACCACTGTATCCGCAGGTTCGAAGGCAATGGGAATATAAACTCGGCGTTCTGATGAAGTCTTCGGGACTGCAAGAAACCTCTTCGCGGGTTGTCGTAGCTCGGCAAAAACAGAAGGTTGATTAGCCTTGTCTCGTGTCTGCGCTTTGGTGCTCGCTAAACGGAACCTACGCACTCCTTCGATTCTGGCTAGAATCGGCGGAATGCATTTCAAAACATTAGGTCGAGCATCACATAGCCACAGGCAATAGCGCTTTATTCCATGGAGGAAATCTTCAGCGCTGATATAGCGTCTAACAAGAGAGGCTGAATCAGGATAACTTACTATTAGCTCATGCATCTCGGCTTCTGACAAAATCAGATTACCACCATCCGTAGCTTTACTGCCAAACTGTAAAGTGGGCATATCGCAGATTGCATTCGTTCGAGGCACCGGAACAACATCAGATCCCTCAATGAGGTAGGGACTGATATTCTTCACCACGTTTAGTGTTGGCGTTGAGGGGTCTGTTTCGTAATCATAGAGGTGCTTTGTTTCAGCATCGAAAGCCGCAAAGCCGACAATGATGCAATGCACATGAGCTTTGCCACGGGCCTCGCTCTGCCAAACGAAGGTGCGGTGTGCGAAGTGGATCTTCACGCCATAACGCCCAAACATTTCCGACCAGAGCAGACCTGCCTGCTCTCCCTGGCAGATTGAGTTGGTGGAGACGAACGCCACCTTGATCTTCGTGCCCTGGATGTAGTCGGCGGCTTTTATATGCCAGTTGGCTACGAAGTCGATAACGCCTGAGCCGCTGATATTAGCCATAACTTGCGACTGGTCAGACTTCTGCTCTGTCGTCTGATAGGACTTCCCCACAAACGGCGGGTTCCCCAGCACGTAGCTGCATTCCTCCGGCGGCAGGACTTCTTTCCAGTCCTTTTGCAGGGCATTGGCCACATGGATGTGTGGGCTCTTGCGAAGCGGGATGCGGAGGTAGAACTGACTGAAGGCCTGGCTGAGCTCGATATTGGCCTGATGGTCGGTGAGCCAGAGAGCCACTTCGGCGATGCGGGCGGGGAATTCCTCGATTTCGATGCCGTACATCTGGTCCACGTCGATGAGGGAGAGCTTGTTGACCTCATCGAGGCCGAACTCGCTCTGCTGGCCATGCAGTTCTTTGAGGATGTCCAGCTCTAGGCGGCGCAGCTCGCGGTAGGTGATGACGAGGAAATTGCCGCAGCCGCAGGCGGGGTCCATGAATCGCAGGGCGGCGAGGCGCTTTTGCAGGTCGCGCAGTTTATCAGCCTTGCCGATTTTCAGACCGCGCAGATGATCGAACTCTGCCCGCATGTCATCCAGGAAGAGTGAGCGGATGAGTTTAAGGATGTTTGCCTCGCTGGTGTAGTGGGCACCGACTTGGCGGCGGTCCTTGGCATCCATGACGCCCTGGAAGAGGGAGCCGAAGACGGCTGGGCTGATGCGTTCCCAGCGGAAGTTCGCCGCCTTTAGCAAAGCGGCGCGCATGGCCGTGGTGAAGTCGGCGAACTCCAGCTTTTCCTCAAAGAGTTGCCCATTCACATAAGGGAACTGCCGCAGATCCTCCTCCAGTGCGGCTTGGCGCTTGTCCTCGGGGGTATTGAGGATGCGGAAGAGGCGGTCCAGCTTCGGCCCGAGGTCGCTGCCGTCCTCAGCGGTGCGGTCGGTGAGGTAGAGCTTAAACGAATCTGGCGGGAAGATACCGGTATCGTCGGCAAAGAGGCAGAAGAGGGTGCGGACGAGGAAGACGCGCAGGTCATGCCCGGTGTAGCCGCCGTCATGGAGCGCATCATGCAGCTCGGCCATGAGTTCAGCGGCCTCGATGTTCGCGGGGTCTTCGGGGTCCAGCTTATGCTGCTTATACCCCGCGACGAAGGCGAAGTGGCGGATGTGCTTATGCAGCTCAGTGACGGGGAAGCTGATGGACTCCCCATCCCCCTCTAGGTCATGCAGGGCGATCTTTTGGAAATCTGAGACAACGAGGTAACGGGGGATTTCCTTACCCCTGCCGGTATCTTGAAGGCCGCGAATGTAGCCCATCCCCTGGGCGTGTGCTTTATCCAAGTCCTGCCCGGCGCTCTTATGCTCGCCGAGGAGCTTGCCGGGCCAGAAGATGTCGATAGCGCCCCAGCTTCCCGAGAGCTTTTTTACCGGCTCCTCGAAACTGGCAACGGTGCGTCGCTTGATACCGAAGATGTCGAAGAACTCGTTCCAGAAGGTCTGGCGCTCGGCAGCTTCGCGGGTTTCATTCTTCCAGTCGTTTCCGAACTTGATGGCGCGGTGTTTGATTTCGTTCCAGGAGAGGGGCATGGCGGCGATGAAAGCGGTTCTAGCTAGGGATGGCAAGGGAAGTCGGAGGGCACTGAGCACTGAGTTGCCTTGGCTAAAAAAAGATCTGGCTGCCGAAAATTTATTCTTGTCGGGAAAGGGGCTGTTTTGGTACAAGCCCGGCTCATGCCAACGCCACTCCGATGGGACTCAGGACATCGCTGGAATGAACCCGGTCTTGTCTGGGATGGTTTTGTGCCGGAACCACCAAAGCCAATCCAACCAGCAGCCACGACGCTGCGACACCAACCAAGAGCCATGAACGACTACTACCTGAACCGAATCAACATGGGCAGAAAAGTCTTTGCCTGTCTGGATGCGCCTGACCATGAACCGCTGTGGAAAAACCAGCCGCCGCTGCGCCTCACGGCAGCTGTGGCGGAGGCACGCGTGCTGCTGACGGACTTCGAAACGCTGGCGAAGAATCTGAGCCAGTCCACCACGGGCAGCGCCGCCGACAAGGCCCGTGAAGAGCGCGAGCTGGAAGATGCTGCCCACGAGCTGGGCCGCCTCGTGGTCCGCTGCTGCCGGGCTGCTGGCGATGAAGCCGGGGCGGCCACCTTTGACCGCCCCATCTCCGGCTGGCGGAAGATGCGTGATGAAACGCTGCTGCAAACGGCCCGCGCTCTGGAAGCCAAGGCGGGTGCCATCGCCGCGATGCCCGCAGGTGCTGACTACGGCATCACCCCCGCCCGTGTCGCCGCGCTGAAA
>JBJONJ010000658.1:0-4144 GCA_046051905.1 Verrucomicrobiota bacterium | reverse complement strand
TGCTCCGTGCTCCGTGCTCCGTGCTCCGTGCTCCGTGCTCCGTGCTCCGTGCTCCGTGCTCCGTGCTCCGGCACAGCGGAGCCTTGAGGGCAGTCAAGTGATCAGTGCAGAAAGGGGACGTCATGCGGCGCGGATACTGCGCAGGCCTGCCCCTTCTGGCAAGCGCCGTTCCCATCGGCGCGGCCATGCCTGCCCGGCTAGGGGTGGAGATGTTTTTCCCAACCATGAAAAACAAACGCATACCGAAAATGGAAGTCCCGAAGGGACTCATCTGGTGGAAGGCGCAGAAGCGGCACCCGCTGAACCGCTTTGTGGGCCGGGTCATTTACCGGCTGCGCACGCGGCGTGGCTGGTCGTTGCAGGATCTGGCGGCGGCGTCCTCCTTGGGAAAATCCTACCTCTGTGAGCTGGAGGCAGGGGAGCACTCCCCCACGCTGGAGGTGCAGCTCCGGCTGGAGGCGGCCTTTCGCATGGTGCGCGGCGGCCTGCTGCGTCTGGCCCATCACGCGATGCGGCGGCTGGCCTGATTTATCCGGTATAACGAACATGCGCCGCGTGGCGGTCCTGCTGATTTCCACGCCATGCCGCAACCGTTGTCATGGGACTCTGGGTTGGCGTGGGACAACCTCACGCCGGGGATCACATGGGATGGTTTCGTCTCAACCACCAGCCCCAACCGACCTATGGCCTCAGACAACCGCATCTCCTTGGACATCACGGCGGCCCAAAAGACCGCCATCGTCAACGCTGTCACAGCGCTGAAAACTGCCCTCCAGGGCATCATCATCAACCTCACCAAAGAGGAACGCCAATCGCTCCCGAAGATCGGCGACAAGACGCTGGCCTTTGATGAGAAATGCAAAGCCTACATGGCCGCGCGCCCGGAACTCGTTCCCAGCTTCCTCGATATGACTGAACTCACCAAAGACCGCGCCGTGATCGATGACCTGCTCCCCTGCCTGCGTGAACTGGCCCCGCTCTGCGAAGGCCTCGAAGACACCATCACGCTGGCCTACTCCGACGTGTATGTGGCCGACCTCGCCTTCCACCAAAACGTGAAGCAGGCCGCCAAACGCGGCATCCCCGGCACGGACACGATCTACGACGACCTCAAAACTCGCTTCCCCGGCCGCCCGAAAGCCGAGCCACCCACCCCGCCGACCCCCTAAAACCGGCTGAAAGTGCCAATTTCCATAAAAAAGGGCCCTTTCTGCACGCAATTGGTCGCTCCGAGCGAGTAAAAGGTCGGTCAGAACTCCCAAAAGGTCACCTGACCGGCCTTTTTACTCCCCCACGGGCACCTTTGAGTGGGTCCGACCGATTTATTAGAGGCTCCCAGCGACCAAAAAGTCCCTCGGAGGGACTAAAAGCCCACTCCGAGTGAGCAAAAGGCTCCTCCAGCCGAGAAACAAGTTCCCGCCACCGAGCAATTGCTGGCTCCCAACGTGCAAAAGCACGTTCCGAACGTCCAAAAGCACCCTCTGACCGAGAAACCGCCTCTCCCGATCTCCCTGTCTCAGGTTCCTCATTCGCCATTCGTCATTCCTCATTTCTATCGCCATGCCCTTCGACCCATCCCTCCCCGCGCCGAACTCGCCCCTCGAATCTCAAGTGATCCGGGACCAGCTCCAGGCGCTCTTTGTGCTCATCAACAACATCGCGACCGTCACCGCCGCGCAGGTGGACGGCGTGAGCACCCTGCCCGCTGGCAGCGCGGCGCAGGTGAATGTGAACGTGAGCGGCGGCACGCTGCATTTCAGCTTCAGCATCCCGCAGGGGAACGACGGTGCGCAAGGCCAGCAAGGCAACGACGGCCCGCAGGGCCCGCCCTTTGCGAATGCCGTGGTGGACAGCGTGAACACGCTGCCGCCCGGCAGCCCCGCCACGGTGGGCGTGAGCTTTGATGGCTCCAACGTGCGCTTCACCTTCGGCATCCCGCAAGGCAACGACGGCCCCACCGGAGCCGCCGGCCAGCCCGGCGAGGTGACCCAGACCGACCTGAACAACGGCCTGCTCAACAACCTGAGCCAGTGCAGCGCCAACAGCAACGGTGTGGGCACACTCGGCCAAAGCGCCGATGGCAGCTACAACCCGAGTCAGATACAGGACCTGATCAACAAGATGGATGAGCTGATCAACGCGCTGCGGCGGTAAATGACCCAAGAAGGATCAGAGGCTGGTTTTTTGCGATTGCCTCGCTGGTGCGGAAGCTGCTAGAAGCCTGTCGCCTTTTTCACCACACCTCCCGTCATGCCGAACCCGCTGCTCGCCACCAAGGACATCCCCACGATCATTCACGAAGCCGAACACGGGGAGGGTGATGCGCATGTGACGCTGAAACGCTCGCTGGGACTGATGAACCTGATCACGCTGGGCATCGGGGCGATCATCGGCGCGGGCATCTTTTCCCTCACGGGGCAGGCGGCGGGCGAGTTCGCGGGGCCGGGGGTGACGTTTTCGTTTGTGATCGCAGGCGTGGGCTGTGCGCTGGCAGGGCTGTGCTATGCGGAATTCGCCTCAATGATCCCGGTGGCGGGCAGCGCCTACACCTATTCCTACGCGACGATGGGCGAGCTGATGGCGTGGATCATCGGCTGGGACCTCGTTTTGGAATACGCGGTGGCGGCGGCGACGGTGGCGATCAGTTGGTCGGGCTATCTGAACAAGCTGATCGGCATCATGGCGGGCCAGGGCACGGCGGATGCGTGGCTGCCGTGGATGCTTTCCCCTTTCTCGGAGGCGAAGCTGGCGGATGGGACCATCGTGCATGGCATCATGAATGTGCCGGCGGTGTTCATCATCGTGATGATGTCTGCCCTGCTGATCAAGGGCACGCAGGAGTCGGCGACGGTGAACAACTTCATCGTGGCGCTGAAGGTCACCGTGGTGATCTGCTTCATCGGGCTGGGCTGGGGCTTCATCAATGCGGCGAACCATGTGCCCTACATCCCGCCGAATGTGAGCGGGAACTTCGGTGAGTATGGCTGGAGCGGTGTGCTGCGTGCTGCGGGGGTGATTTTCTTTGCCTACATCGGCTTTGACGCGGTCTCGACGGCGGCGCAGGACGCGAAGAATCCGAAGCGCGACCTGCCGCTGGGCATCCTGGGCTCGCTGGCGATCTGCACGGTGCTCTACATCCTGTTTGCGCATGTGCTGACGGGCGTGGCGAACTACCAGGACTTCCGCGGGCATGACGGCATCGCGCCGGTGGCCATCGCGATCGCGAAGACGCCCTATGGCTTCATGAAGACGGCGATCATCTGCGCGATCCTCGCGGGCTATGCGTCGGTGATCCTGGTGCTGCTGATGGGTCAGTCGCGCGTGTTCTTCACGATGGCGAAGGACGGGCTGGTGCCGCCGATGTTTGCGAAGGTGAACCCGAAGACGCACACGCTGGTGGCGAGCAACGTGCTCTTCATGATCTTCACTGGTCTGTTTGCGGCCTTTGTGCCGGGGAGCGTGGTGGGCCACATGACGAGCATCGGCACGCTGCTGGCCTTTGTGCTGGTGTGCATCGGAGTGATCATCCTGCGCAAGACGCGGCCGGAGCTGCATCGTGCCTTCCGCTGCCCGGCGGTGCCGCTGGTGCCGATCCTCGGCGCGCTGGTGTGCCTGGGCATGATGGCGGCGCTGGACCGCGAGACGTGGGAGCGGCTCATCATCTGGCTGGCGATCGGTCTGGTGATCTACTTTGCCTATGGCCGCCGCCACTCGAAGCTGCGGGCGAAGCACACGGCCTCGTGATCGGGACACGGGTCCTCAGCAAAGTAAGCTTGTGCCAGCAGCGTCCACTGGCATCCTCCGCGCCCCATGCCTGCCTCTGATCTGTCTCCCCTCGACTCCGCCCGGCGGAAAGCCTTCCGACGTCTGCTGCCGATCCTCTTCATCAGCTACGTGATCGCCTATGTGGACCGGAACAACGTGGCTGTGGCGAAGCTGACGATGGAGAAGGACCTGCCCGGCTTTGACAGCGCGGTCTTTGGCCTCGGCATGGGCATGTTTTTCTGGGGTTACTGGCTGCTCGAGATCCCCGGCACGCTGATGGTGGAGCGCTGGAGCGCGCGGAAGTGGATCTGCCGCATCATGGTGAGCTGGGGCTTCATGGCCGGCCTCACCGCCGCGGTGACGACGCCGACGCAGTTTT
>JBJONJ010000657.1:0-3649 GCA_046051905.1 Verrucomicrobiota bacterium | reverse complement strand
CCGAGCGCATGAAGTTCAGCGCCATCATGGTCTTCAGCATCCTGTGGAGCCTGCTCGTGTATGCCCCCACCTGCTGGGGCGTGTGGCACAAGATGGAGTTCTTCGGCCTGAAAAATGTGATCGACCTCGCAGGCGGCATCGTGGTGCACATCACCGCCGGTGTGGCCGCGCTGGTGGCCTGCATCATGGTGGGGCCACGCAAAGGTTTCCCCCAGCAGCAGATGATGCCGCATAACCTTCCCTTCACCGTGGCCGGCGCCGGCATGCTGTGGGTGGGCTGGTTTGGCTTCAACGGCGGCAGCCAGGTGGCCGCGAATGGCAGCGCGGCGATGACCGTGGTGGTCACCCACCTCTCCGCCTGCGCCGCCTGCGTGGTGTGGTCACTGATTGAAAAGATCAAAGTGGGCAAGCCCAGTGCCCTCGGCATCGCCACCGGCTCCATCGCCGGACTCGCCGCCATCACGCCAGCCTCAGGCAAGGTGGGCCCGGTGGGCGCCATCTGCATCGGCAGCATCAGCGCCGTCGTGTGCTGGTTCTTCTGCGCCAAAGTGAAGCAGAAGTTCAAGTATGACGACTCGCTCGATGTCTTCGGCGTGCATGGTGTGGGCGGCTTCGTCGGCACGATCCTCGTGGCCGTGTTTGCCTCGCCGACCTTTGGCGGTCTCGGCTATGCGGAAGGCATGACGATGGGCAGCCAGCTCACCACCCAGCTCCTCGCCTCGCTTTACACCATCGTGCTTTCCGGCGTCGTCAGCGTCGTGCTGCTGAAGGTCATCGGTGCCACCATCGGCCTCCGCGTGGATGCCGAGGAGGAAAACCAGGGCCTCGACCTCGCCGAGCACGGCGAGAGTGGCTACAACGCCTGATCTTTTTCTCCAATGCCCAGCGGCCGGATCACCTCGCGTGCTTCCGGCCGCTCTTTTTTGGCTCGGCAAACAGGCCCGACACGCTCAAAAGATCCTGCCAGTCCAGCCGCCGCATGAGGGCACGACGCGCCTGCCGGGCCTTGACTCCAGCATCTGCCTTGATCTTCCGCGCGATGCCTCGAAGAGACGCCGTGAGCTTGAAAAACGTCGCCTGCACCGCCACTTCACGATGCGCCGGGATGTCCGAGCAAAACACCGGCACCTGATGCAGGGCGGCTTCGATCAAGGGCAGGCCATAGCCTTCCTGGATGCTCGGGAAGAAGAGCAGGTCCGCCATCTGGTAGAGGCTGCGGACATCGTCATCGCTCAACACGGCTTTTTCACCGAGGAAGTGGACTCGCTTCGTGACGCCGAGGTCTTTGGCGAGGCGTTTGAGCTCGCGGAAGTATTTGAGGCCATCCTTTTGATGTGGGTCCGGCGCGGCGGTGACGAGGTAAATCGCCTCCGGAAGCTCCGCGAGCACGCGGAGGCCCATTTCGATGTTTTTGCGCCGCACGAAGCGCGTGGGCTGCAGGAGCACGAGGGGCGCTTTTTCGAGCTGGAGGGCCGAAATGCGCTGCGTGAGGCCCAGAACGGCCTTCGCGCCGCAACCGTTGGGAATGACGTGGATGGGGTCGCGAGTGACTTTGGCATATTCAGCCTTCCGATGCTCGGAAACGGCGATGTGGAGGGCTTTGGGGACCTTTTCAGCCCAACGCACATCATGCACCCAGTTGATCCAGCGAATGTCCGGCCGCGAGTGGGTGAGCGCGACGAGTTCCTCCGTCCACGCGAGGTCGAAGGGCATGGTGAAGACGTTGTGGACGATCACGATGGAGGGGCGACGATTCGTCGCCATTCCCAAACGATAGGCCGACGATTCGTCGGCCCTCCAAACGCGAAAGCCTTCCCGTAAACGGGCCTTCTCCGGGTTCTGCTTGATGTAGCCATCGACGAACTCCCAGTGCGGAGCGCTGCGGATCAGGCGGTCGAAGTAACCCTTCTGCCAGACCATTCCCGTCGATCCCAAAGCGGCGTTGATCGCTTTAGCCGAGCGCTCCTTCCAGTTCTGCACGATGCGCTCCAGCGGCCAGTCATCGTGAAGACGGACAAGGACATGCACATGGTTCGGCATCACGACATAGCTCTTGAGCGTGTAACGCGTGCCGTTGAAAAACTGCAGCGCCTGCTCCACGGCGTCCGCGCAGGCTTTTTGGCGCAGCAGGCAGCTTCCAAGACCTTGATCGAGCAGGTCGAGGTAGCGGTCAGAGAACCGCTGGTGGTATTCGGTTTCGATTGCGGGTTCCCAAGGCTTGGGATGCTCACGCAGCCAGACGTCACGCTCACTCATCCAGCCCTGGATGAACTCCTGTGGCAGTGAATCGGCCAGCCGCCAGGTGATGAAGCACCACACGCCGTCCTGATGCCAGTGCGGCAGGATATGGCGATGCTTGTCGATGGGACGCTGCGGATGAAGGAAGGGCGTCTGGAGTGGCGACGAGTCGTCGCCTAGCATCTCACGGAAGGCCGACGACTCGTCGGCGCTCCAAATCCGCACGTCGTGGCCCATCGCGGTCAACGCGGCTGCTTGCTCGCCGATGACACGCTCCACGCCGCCGATGACGGGCGGTTTGGAATAATGCAAGATGGCGATGCGCATGCAGCACCATGGAGGGGCGACGAGTCGTCGCCAAAAAGAATTTGGAAGGGCGACGAATCGTCGCCGGTCCTAAACGACGATGTTCACCAGCTTCCCAGGCACGACGATGACCTTCTTGGCGGGCTTGCCCTCCATGAATTCCTGCACGCGGGCGCTGGCGAGGGCGATCTTCTCGATCTCCTCCTTCGTGGCCTGGATCGGCACGCGGGCTTTGTCGCGCAGCTTGCCGTTCACCTGGAAGACAACCTCCACCTCGTCCTCAATGAGGGCGGCGGGATCGTATTTTGGCCACGTTTCATCGCTCAGGAAGCCTGGAGCGGCCAAAGCGGGGAATTTGGAGCGGATGATCGCGTTGAGTTCTTCGGCGAGATGCGGCGCGAAGGGACTCAGCACCTTGAGGAAGGTCACGATGGCTCCGGCGGGCTTCACTTCGGCACCGGTGAAGGCATTGGTGCAGACCATCATCTGGCTGATCGCGGTGTTGAAGCTGAGCTTCTCGATGTCCTCGCCGCACTTCTTGATGGTTTCATGCAGCGCCTTGGTGAGCTGCTTGTTCGCAGGCACGTCTTGCAGGGCCTTGGAGATGCTCCACACACCTTCGTCATCGACTTCCATGACCAGACGCCACACGCGAGCGAGGAAGCGATACACGCCCTCGACGCCCTTCATGCTCCACGGCTTCACCTGCTCCAGCGGGCCCATGAACATCTCATACAGGCGCAGCGCATCGGCGCCATACTCACGCACGACGTCATCGGGGTTCACGACGTTGCCGCGGGACTTCGACATCTTCTGACCGTCCTCACCGAGGATCAGACCCTGGTTCACCAAGCGCTGGAACGGCTCCGGCGTGCTGACGTAGCCGAGATCAAAGAGCACCTTGTGCCAGAATCGGGCATAAAGCAGGTGCAGCACGGCGTGCTCGGTGCCGCCGACGTATAAGTCCACACCTCCTGGGCGCGGCGACGAAGACAAGGAGACAGGGAGACCATGAGATGGGGAGACAGTCTGATTGTCCCCCGGCCTGCTTGTCTCCTTGTCTGATTGTCCCCTTGTCTGATTGTCACCAAGCGAACCGGTCATC
>JBJONJ010000656.1:0-7895 GCA_046051905.1 Verrucomicrobiota bacterium | reverse complement strand
CCCGTGCTGAAGCGTCTCCGCGATAGCGAGGCCGTCGTCATCGCCTCCGGCTCCTGCGGGGCCATGTTGAAGGTCTTCTACAAAGAGCTCTTCCACGGCCAGCCCGAGGAAGCCGAGGCCGCGGCGCTTTCCGCGAAGTGCTGGGAGTTCACCGACTTCCTTGTGAACAAACTCGGCGTCACCGATCTCGGCGCGTCCTTCCCGCACAAGGTCACCTACCACGACGGCTGCCACGGCCTTCGCGAGTTGAACCTCAAAAAGCCCGCCCGCCAGCTCCTCGAAAAGGTGCGCGGCCTGGAACTCGTCGAGATGAAGGAGGCCGAGACCTGCTGCGGCTTCGGTGGCACCTTCTCCACCAAATTCCCCATGATCTCCACCGCCATGGGCGAGGTCAAATGCGCCTCCGCCCGCGACACCACCGCCGAATACATGGTCAGCGCCGATTCGAGCTGCCTCATGCACCTCCAGGGCCTCCTCACCGCGCAAAAGCAGCCGCTCAAAACGATCCACCTCGCTGAAATCCTGACCGCCCGCTGACGCGGGAATGACGAAACCAGAATGACGAATGCAGAAGGCCCTGTGTTCGCTTCGAGCTTCGTCATTCAGACTTCGTTCGTCATTCGTCATTCTGATTTCGTCATTTCCCACCGATGTCCGCCAAAACCACCTTCCTCCACGAAGCCACCCGTCTCACGAACGACCTCGTGCACCGTGAACGCATTCACACCGGCATGTGGAAGTATTACGACGCCCGCAGCCGCTCGCAGGGCAATTTCCAGGACTGGCAGCAGGCCCGCATTCTGGCCTCGCAGACCAAAAAAGGGGCCATCAGCCGTCTGCACGAGCATTTGGTCGAGTTTGAGCAAAAAGCCACCGCACGCGGCACCGTCGTGCATTGGGCCAAAGACAGCGAGGAGGCGCGGAAGATCATTTTCAGCATCCTCGAACGCCGTGAGGTGAAACGCATCATCAAGAGCAAGGTGATGACCTCCGAGGAGATCCACCTCAACGATCATCTGGAGAAAGCCGGCTACCACGTCCTCGAAAACGACCTCGGCGAATACATCCAGCAGCTCCGCAACGAGCCTCCGTATCACTTCGTCGCCCCGTGCATGCACCTCAGCATGAAGGAGATCAGCGATCTCTTTGAGGAGAAACTCAAAACGGCTCCCACCGATGATCCCGAGGAACTCACCATGATCGCCCGGCGCTTCTTGAGGCAAACTTACCTCACCGCCGATGCGGGCATCACCGGGGCCAATTTCCTCATCGCCGAGACCGGCATGATCTCCATCACCGAAAACGAAGGCAATGCCCGCCTCACCGGCGCTTTGCCGAAGACGATGATCTCGCTTGTCGGCATCGAAAAAGTGCTACCGAAGATGAGCGACCTCGCGCTCTTCCTTCCCATGCTCGCCACCGCGGGCACCGGGCAGCCCATCACCTGCTACAACACCGCCTACGCTGGTCCGCGACAGCCCGGCGAGATCGACGGCCCCGAGGAATGGCACATCGTCCTGCTCGACAACCACCGCACCGCCCTCCTAGCCGATGCCGAGCAGCGCGATGCCCTTCACTGCATCCGCTGTGGCGCGTGTTTGAACGTGTGCCCCATCTTCAAAAACATCGGCGGCATCAGCTACGGCACCACGTATCAAGGCCCCATCGGCAGCGTCATCACGCCGCATCTGCGCGGCTTGCAGGATTGGAAGCATCTCAGCGGCTCCAGCAGTCTCTGCGGAGCCTGCACCGCCACCTGCCCGGTCAAAATTGACCTCCATCACCACCTGCTGCAAAACCGCCGCAATGCCGTGCGCGAAAAGCCCGACGCGCTCGAAGGCCTCGCGTGGCTTCTCTTCGCCAAAAGCATCAACCAGCCCGTCGTGTATCAAATCGGCACGAAGCTCGCGAAACTCGCCCAGCCCTTCCACCGCCTCATCTCCGCTACGCCGCTCGATCCGATGCGCGCGTGGACCAAAACGCGCCACGCCCCCGCGATGGCTCCGCAGAGCTTCAAAGACTGGTGGAAGGCTCGTGGCCGGCATGCCGCTCCCGCTTCATCCAGCCCCTCAATCAGTCCCATCCGACCGATCAGTCCGATCCGTCCGATCAAATCGCTCTCCACTCCCACCACCTCCCGCGAACTCATCCTCGCCCGCATCGAAGAAGCCCTCTCCGCCACCCATCCGCAGCCCTTCGAAGCCACCGCCGCTCAAAAACGCGCCGTGCTGCCCGCCGTGCACGATCTGGTGCCTCAATTCGCCGCCACCGCCGAATTCCTCCGCGCTGAATTCCACGCCTGCGCCGATGAAGCCGCCGCGAAAGCCAAGCTCGCCGAACTCGCCGCCAAACACGGCTGGAAAAAAATCGCCACGCATCGCGGCACGCTCACGCAGGCTGTTTCGCCATCTCTGCCCACGCTCGACGCCACCGATGGCTACGACCGCTTCGAACTCGAAGCCTGCGACGCCAGCATCACCGAATGCGATGCCCTCATCGCGCAAACCGGCAGCGTCTTCCTCACCGCTCGCAGCGGCGGTGGCCGTGCCCTCAGCGTCCTGCCGGAGCACCACGTCGTCCTCGCCCGTCGTGATCAGCTTCTGCCCGATCTCCCCGCCGGCTACGAACTCATCCAGCAGCGCTATGGCGCCGCCTGGCCCAGCCTCACCACCCTCATCACCGGCCCCAGCCGCACCGGCGACATCGAGCGCATCATCATTCTAGGAGCACATGGGCCGAAAAAGCTCACGATCATTCTGATTGAATAGTGCTGCGAAAATCTGAAAAAAGAACCAAACGCGGCTCACGCACCATGCATCTAGGCAGCATGAATCGCCATCCACCACCCCTTACTTCCATGCCATGCAGCGAAAGGGATGATCATCGATCAAATTGGGGCGCACACCATCGAGCTTGTCTCCATGGTAAAACTGAACGCCGACATAATAATAGACCGGCAGCACGACGGCCTCGTCACGAATGAGCATCTGCTCCGCACGAGAAAAGATGCTGTTCCGCTTTGTGGGGTCAGGCTCGCGGGCAGCTTCTGACATCAGGCCATCATACGCGGGACTCTTCCAGCCAGTGCGGTTGTTGCCGCTCTCGGCCAGGAACATGTCGAGGAAGGTGCTCGGATCATTGTAGTCACCCACCCAGGAGCTGCGACAAAGGTCGTAATCGAGGTCGCGCATGCTGCTGAGCCAGATCTTTTGTTCCTGCTTCTTGAGGTTCACTGTTATGCCAAGGTTCTTCTGCCACATCGCCTGCAATTCGACGGCAATGTTGCGTTCCAGTGGCATGGGCAGGTGAAGATACTCGACGAGCGGAAAGCCCTTCCCGTCCTTGAAGCCCGCCGCGGCGAGCAACTCGCGGGCTTTGACCGGATCGTAGTCGAGCCCCGGCGGCGGCTGATAGCCCTGTCCGGCTCCAGGCGGCGTGATCCCCCAGGCGGGCGTCTCGCCGAGCTGCGTGATGTTTTCGACGAGGCGCTTTTTGTCCACCGCCAGAGCAAAGGCCTGCCGCACCCGCGGATCGGTGAAGGGCGGCTTGGTGGTGTTGATGCGGATGAACCAGGTGCCGAGGAAGGGTCCGGTGTGAAACCATGACTGCTGCTTGAGCTTTCCGGCCAGCGTGGGTGGCGTCATGCCCTTGTCCATCATGAGGTCGCACTGGCCGGAGTAGAAGAAATTCAGCGCGGTGTTCGCATCCGGCACAGGCCAGACTTCGACGGTGGTCATCTTCACATTCGCCGCATCCCAGTAGGCGGGATTCTTTTTCAAGCGAATGCGGTCGTCGATGCGCCAGGCCTCCAGCAGGTAGGCGCCATTGTTCACGAGGTTGCCCGGCTTGATCCAGGCCGTGTTGTGCTTTTCGACGACATGCATCGGCACCGGAGCAAAAGTCTGGATGGCGCAGAGGTCGATGAAGTAAGGCGTGGGGTTCTCCAGCACCACCTCGAGCGTTTTGTCGTCGATCACCCGCACGCCCACGCTCGCCGGATCGGTCGATTTCCCCTCCGTGAAGTCCTTCGCGCCCCGGATGACATGCAGCAGGCTCGTGTAGTCCGATCCCGTCTCCGGCTTCAAGGCACGAATCCACGACACGGCAAAGTCACGGGCGGTCACCGGCCTGCCATCCGTCCACTTCACGCCCTCCCGGAGATGAAACACATACGTTTTGCGATCCTCCGACACATCCCAACGCGCCGCCATGCCGGGCTCTGGCTGGCCGTTTTCGTCAAACCGGCACAGCCCTTCAAAAAGCGAGGACGAGATGCGCATGCTCACCTGGTCCGAAACGATGGTGGGATCGAGCGTCTCTGGTTCCGCGCTCTGGATGAAGATCAAATCCGCCCGCGGCTCCATCCGACCGCACGAGGTCAGGCAGGCGAGCCCAAAGAGGGCGCAGAGAATGGGGCGGAGTTGCATGCGTGACGTTCCTGATACTGGCCGAGCCCTCCTTCGACGCCAGCTTTTTCCCGTTGCCTGACTGCGGAAGACTCTGATAGAAGGCGCGGAATGAAGGCTGCCTTCACTCTTCTGCTCCACCTTGCCCTGCTGCTCCCATCGGTTTTTGCCCGCACGTTCACGGACAATGCGGGGCGCAAGGTGGAGGCCGAGCTGGTGGCCGTCGAAAATGACACCATCCGCATCCGCCGGGCGGACGGGCAGGTATTCACCCTGCCTCTCGCCACGCTGTCTGCTGCGGATCAAACCTTCGCCGCCCAATGGAAGGCCAAAGCACCAGCTCCTGCGGTTCCATCAAAAGACGCCGAGGCAGAGCAGCGCCGCATGCTGCGCATCCTGGAGGATTGCGTGCTTGCCAAATGGCATGACAGCACCGCGCTCCGCTGGGAAGGCCTTCCAACCCTGCGACTCAACTCGAAGGACGAGGCGCTCGGGAAATTTGCCGAGGAAACCTTCAAGGACATCTGCACCACGGCCGGACTCCAAGCCGCCCCTGGAGAACGAATCTGCGAAATCCACATCGGCCCTCATGAGATCATCAAAAAGCTCGTCACCAAGGAGAAAAGCGGAATGAATGCGCGCGAAGGGATCAGCTATCACATTTACTGGGGCGATCATAAGCAGCCGGAGCGCACGGTGCTGATGCTCAGCTCGGACAAGTTTTCTCCGGATGATTGTAAGGCTTTCCTCGTCACTTACATGCTGGGGACTTTCGGCCTGGACTGGACCAAGGAGATCGAACCCACCGAAATGTCCTGCCTGAGCTATTTTGGCTCCGGCGCCCAGAAAATGTCGAACCTCGACCGCAAGCTTCTGGCCTTCCTTTACAAGCACGTTCCCAATGGTGCCGACCGCAGCGACCTCCGCGGCATATTTCGCAAAAACTGGACGCCCTGAAACCTGAGAAAATGGAGGCGAGGGCGGGAATTGAACCCGCGCTTCGCCAATGGTTGTTTGAGGAAATTCAGGGAAGTCTGAAACCCTTGATTTACAAGGGATTGAGCGATTCGTGTATTTCGTTGGACATGCCCAAATTGCAAACGATGTTCTTACTCTCGTTCTTACTTTATTGAAGTCATGGCATCGGTTTGGAAGCACCCCAACTCCCCTTACTGGACAGCTTGTTTTACAGACAAGGCTGGGCGGCGAAGAAAACGTTCCACAAAGGAAACCAACCAGAGGAAGGCGTTGAATCTGGCTCAAGAATATGAGGAGGCGGCCAGAAAGCGCCGCACATTCACTCAAGTGCGTCAGGTTCTGCAAGGTCTTCACCAGGAAATCACCGGCGAAGAATTGAAAACCGTGAGTGTGCGTGAACATATTGCGAATTGGCTAGCGGAGAAGAAAGACGAAACCAAGCTGGCTACGATGCACTTCTACGGGTCCAGCACCACGAAGTTTCTAAACTTCTTGGGCGATCGCGCCGACCAGGAAGTGTCGTCAATCACTCGAAACGACGTCATGGCCTATCGCAAGATCTTGGCAACTTCTCTGTCATCAACAAGCACGAACCAGAATATCAAGTGTCTGCGCATGGTGTTCAAGACTGCCAGGCGCGAAGGGTTAACGTCAGAGAACCCAGCTGAGTTCGTGGATGCGGTGAAGAAAAAAGGAGGTTACGAAAGACGGCCATTCACGATTCCTGAACTTCAGGCTGTCATGCGTGTTGCGGACCCAGAGTGGCAGTCGATGGTGCTGTTTGGTATCTACACCGGACAAAGACTGTCAGACATCGCGGGCCTGACTTGGGCCAACATTGATCTGAAGAACCAAGTAATTCGATTGGAGACTGCGAAAACTAGCAAGAGCATGAAGATCCCAGTAGCGCCTCCGCTCCTTCGCCACCTAGAAGGAATGCAGTTCAAGGGAAAGCCAGATACGCCAGTGCATCCTCGCGCTGCAACAACACTGAACAAGAAATACAAAACTAGCACCTTGAGCAATCAGTTCGCGAATGTTTTAGCGGACGCAGGCTTGCGCAAAAAGGTGAGCCATACCAAGGAGAAGGAAGGTCGTAGCGGATCAAAACAAGCAGCACAATTGTCCTTTCACAGCTTGCGTCATACAGCCGTCACGATGCTGAAGGAAGCAGGCATTCCCGCTGCGGTCGTCATGGAAATGATCGGACACGACAGCAAGCAGATGAGCGAGCACTACACTCACGTTGGTTCTAAAGCCATGCAGAATGCGGCTGATGCTATGCCGGATGTAACCTCTCATTAATATGGCTCCAAGAAAGAAAAGCCCGAATAAGTCAGCAAAGATGCCGAAGGCTAAGAAACCGACTTTGCCGGAAGAAGTGACAGCATTAGCGCAATTCCTTCCGGAAGAGATGGCTGCAGAGATCCTCACCGACATTGACTTCAACACAAGAATACTAGAGCTTAACCAGCAGGCCGAGTCTCTACAGGCTGAACTGCGCGAACTCTTCCAAGACCACCCAAATAAGGAAGAACTGGTAGCCAACGAATATTATCATCTAGCTCGCCGCTTCACCAACGCGCTGAATGAGCTGAACGTCTCTGCGCTTGGTGCCATTGCTGAGAATAACGACGAGTGGCCGATTATGGTTGGCCCCTCTAAAAGATCACTCAAGGCCAAGGAGCAAGAAAGGTTTCTAAAGCAACTCAGGCTTGGAAAACAGATGTCAAGGCCTCCCACAATTGATTTAACCCAGAAGACTCTTTACCCTGCTGACATTGCATTTTTGCTGACCTCCATCGTGCACAGCTTCTACGCTGAGCGATTAGATGACTCTAACGCGGGCTTCTGCTTGGCTGAGCTTCGAGAAGCAAAGTGGCCAGCTCTCCAAATCCTTGCCAAGAAGATTAATGGAACACTGGATTGGAGCCAGGATGATATCGCTCGATTGAAGACTGCCTTGGCAAAACTCGAACCATTGAGCAAAGGAACACTAAATGCCTGGATCGATGCATCCCTTGCTGTTTTTGTCTGTGTGACGAATAACAAATTTGAGGAGAATACCACGCATTTGTTCAAACAGTGGATCGAGGAAGCAAAGGAGCAGGATAAAAACAAACGTGGCTACATCATTGACCGATTGCGTGATGCACTACGCTCCGCCTTTCGGACGCCTCGGAATCGATAGTCAAACCGCTTTTCTGGTGATGTTGGAGCGGGCTGAACTGGTTCATAGAGCGGCGAGGATGTGTGCTCTATGGACACCCACCCCAAACCAGACACAAACTCCACCCCGGACGACCCGGACGACCTTGCAGCGCAAATCGCTTCTGATCCGATTCAAACTGAATTTGGACCATTACTACTCATCCAAGAGCAAAAGGTTGGACTCAACCAACTCGCCATCGCTGCCGGATATGCGCAAAAAGAGCGCGTAGCCTACTCTCCACAGAAGCGGGCATACTTCCGCTACAACGAAGCCGAAGGCATCTGGGGAGAGCAATCACA
>JBJONJ010000655.1:0-4631 GCA_046051905.1 Verrucomicrobiota bacterium | reverse complement strand
CGACGTAGTCGGACTTGCTGCGATCTTGCGGCTTCACGGTCTTGCCATAGGCGAGCACGGCGTCGGTGATCGGTTTGGCGAGCGTCGCATCCCAACTGGTCTTTGGGACCTTCAGCAGGGCCTTGGCGGCGGCGTTGCGTTCCCTGCCATCGATGAGGTGCTGCGCGGCGAGCTTGAAGTTGGCGGCGGCGTTGTCACCACCGGTCAAAGGCAGGGCGAGTAGCGCGGCGCGAAGGCGTCCGCCATTCGTTTTGCCTTCGGCGAGCAACTTCGTGAGATGCGGTTGGAAGGCGGAGCGCAGCTTGGCCTCGCTGGCAGGGATGAGCGCGATGGATTCGACGAGGTCATTGAGCTGGCCGCCATCGCTGGCGTTTTCCGTCCAGAGGCTGTCGGGGCTGCGAGCAGCGAAGACGAGCATGGCAAAAGCTGAGCGCTTCACTGGCGCGGTCTTCGCGTCTTTGGCGAGGGCTTTGAGCTGCGTGGCGTAGCGGGTGACGACACCGGGATTGTCGGTGTAAACGAGCTTGGCGAGCTCCTCGGCGGTGTTGCCGGCGCCTTCGCGGGTGTCGAGACGTTGCAGCATCTTGAAAAGAACGAGCGGCCGCTCATCGCCACTGAGCTTCACGAGCTCGTCGAGAGCCTTCGTGCGCACATCGAGGGCGATTTTCGGACGCGTGAGCTTTTCGACGAGCACAGGCTCGACATCAGGCAGGCCTTTCAAATCGGCATCGGTGGTCTTTGCGATGAATTCGGCGAGCGCTTTCGGGTCCTGCGGCAGCACTTTGGACTTCAACACGGATTGCAGGCCTTTCTGGCACTCGCTGAAGACATGCTCGATGTAGTAGTCCGTGGGATGCTTCAGCACGTCGTAGGCGGTCTCGAGGGCTTTTTCGGCTTCACGCGTGGGCTGGTAAAAGCTGAGGGCGCGGACGGCCTGCATGCGCACACGCATGTCGGGATCGTTGACGGCGGTTTTGAGCAAATCGAGTGCCGCGGGCACTTTCTCACGCCAGTAGCATAGCACGCGAGTGGCGGCGGCGCGGGCACGAGGCTCCGGCGAGTTCAAAACGGCACGCAGCAGCTCCTCATCGACGACATCGACCCATTGATGTACCCACAGCGCCTCAAGGCGATGATGCTCGTATTCCGCGTCCTTCTTGTCGAGCTTCGCTGCCCAGGCTTTGGCAGCGGCGGCCACTTTGGCGGGATCATGCTTCGCGAACTCGATCTTCGTGCGCATGCGCACGTTGTCCTCCCAGGCCTTGAGATTCTCCAGCAAGCTCTCGATGCTCTCGCCATGGATTTTGGCGGGCTGGAGCAGTTCGCGGCCGGTGTAGGTCAGCTTGTAAATTCGGCCGTGGCCGTGGTCGCGGTTCGGATCACGCAAATGATGCTGCATGTGGCCGATGATGGCGTTGGACCAATCGCAGAAATACAAAGCACCATCCGGACCGACGCTGACGGCGCTGGGGCGGAAGGTGGGATACACGGCGGGATCAGCTTTGACGAGTTCATTGCTGATTTCGCCCTTCATGCCCGCGCCATCCTGCTCGAGCGGCACACGCCAGATGCCCTGGTAACTGATGACGTTGGTGTTGAGGAAGTTGTTTTGCCACTCATCGGGGAAATGGCGGCTGGAGATGATGTTGTTGCCAGGGCTGGGCCGCGAAGGGCGCTTCCAGAACTCCTTCAGCTTCGCGCTGCCGCCGCCTTCGCGTGGCAGGTAGCACGATGAAGCTTCTGCGAAGGTGTTCACATTGCCCGTGGCATCGGTGAAGTAGGCATTGCCCCAGCGGTCCCAGCTTTTGCCATGCGGATTCACCGTGGCATCGGTGGTGAAGCGTTCCAGGCGGCGGCTGTTGAGGTCAAAGCGGTAGATGCAGCCGTTCGTGTTGCGCACCGGGCCGTAAAGCGTCTCCACCTGCGTGCGGTGAAAGACGCCGTCGCTCGGATACAAGGCACCGCCGCAGTCGTAGCTGAGCGCGTTCGTTTCATGATGCGAGTCCGCGGCGCAGAGGCCCATGAGCAGGATGGTGCGCTTGTCACCTTTGCCATCACCATCGGTGTCCTCGATGTAAACCAGGTTTGGCGATTGCATGACGATGACGCCATCCTTGTAGAAGTTGAAGCCGGTGGGGCAGTTTAGGTCATCGACGAACTCGGTCATCTTGTCCGCGGCACCGTCGCCATTCGTGTCTTCGAAGATGAGCAGGCTGTCGCCCTTTGTGCTGGTCGGCGTGCGCTCAGGGTAGTTCAGCCATGCGGCCACCCACAGGCGGCCGCGGGTGTCCCAGGCCATCTGCACGGGATTCACGAGCTGCGGGAAGCGTTTCTCATCGGCAAACAGCGTGAGCTTGAGGCCTTTCTCCGGCTGGATGTCCTTCATCGCGGCTGCGGCATCTGGGAATGCGACCAAACCGTCCGCGGTGAAGGTCATGCCACTCATCGGCACCTTGTTGAACTCCTTGCCCTCCTTCGGATTGGGCATGTTGGTGGGCACTTTCTCGACCGGTGGCAGGTTGTCGTCCTTCACGGCGAGTTCGCCGCCCTTCGCCAGCGCCCGCACGCGGGCGTCGCGATTCGCGGTCTTCACCTCACGCTGCGCCATCTCCTGCTGCATCGTTTGATAATTGGAGATGTAGGGCTTCTCCGGCGTCTTTTCGTTCTGCTTGAAGCCGCCGACCCCTGCCGCATACGCGAGGCCGCTGCGGCCGCCATAGATGTTGTAGCCATCGACGGTGCGGTAGCGCTGATGCCACTCCCAGTTTTTCTCCACCACGGCCAGGCGCAGCTTTTCATCGACGGGCAGGGGACTCTGGCCGGTGAGGCCGCGGTAGGCCGCCTCGGCCACGATCTTGTCACCGATGCTCGTGAGGTAGAGACCGTCGAGCGTGCTGTCTGCAGGCAGGCCGGTGTTGGTGGGATTGAAGAGGTCGATGAAGGTGGCACCGTTGAGTGCGGCCACCTCGTTCATGGCGGCGGTGTAGTTTTGGATGTTCGTGTTGATCTCCTGCACGGGCGGCAGGCTGGGGTTGGCGAGTTTTTGCACGACGATGGGCGAGAAGAGCACAATGCGCGGTGCGCCCTTGCCGCTGTAGTTCTTCGCCTTCGCGTCCTGGATAAACTTCGCGAGGTTCTTTTTGAAGTCCTCGAGCCCGGCGTAGGCCTTGAACGATTCGTTGAAGCCGTAGAACGCGAAGATGACATCCGCCTTCACCTTGGTGAGCCATTCGTCCCGTGTGCCAAAGCCGTCGATTCGATGCCAGGTGCCTACTTCATCGCCGGCGAAGCTCAGGTTGCGGAAGGTGAGGTCCTTCTCCGGGTTCGCCGCCACGAGCATCGACTCCAGCCAGCCAAAGTGCTGCGAGCGGTCCGGCAACGCGTTGCCGAGGATGGCGATCGTGTCACCCTTTTGCAGTTTGACCTGCGCCTGCAGCGTGCAGGCGGCGAGAAGGAAGCAGAGCAGTCTTTTCATGAGAGGATGGTGTTTACGAATGCGAGGGAACGAAAATGGAAAATGGGCAACTGAAAATTGGAAAATGAGACCGGGTGTGCTCGAATGCGCCGCATGTGGTGGGACTATCATGACGCGGCGGAAGCCAAAGAACGCATTCAACGCGAGATCGCCAAGCGAAAGAAGAAGGGCGAGGCTTTTGAGGCGCTGGCACCGGCAGCGGGCAAGAAGCATCTTTGCTCCACTTTCTGGGGTAAGGCCTGGTGCAGCCATCTGGAGACCTATCAAGAGTATGAGTCGAGGCTGCCGCGAGGCCGCAGCTACTTGAGGCAGGGAAACGTGTACAATCTCGAAATGGAGCCCGGCAAGGTCTTCGCGGTCGTGGCGGGATCGGAGCTGTATGAGACGCAGGTTTTCATCCAGCCGCTGAAACCTTCGAAGTGGCAGGACATCGTCGAGCGATGCGAGGGGCAGGTCGGTTCGATGCTCGATCTGCTCGCGGGCCGGCTCGGCGATGGTGTGATGAGCGTGCTGAGTGACGCGGAGCAGGGTTTTTTTCCCAAAACGAAGGAGATCCGCTTCGACTGCTCCTGCCCCGACCATGCGGACATGTGTAAGCACGTCTCCGCCGTGCTGTATGGCGTGGGCGTGCTGCTCGACACGAAACCGGAGCTGCTTTTCACGCTGCGTGGCGTGGATGGAGCCGATTTGCTCGCGAAGGCCAAAGATGCTGCCGTGACCGGTGTGACCGAAAACACCGGTGAACTGGCCGGTGCCGACCTCAGCGCCCTTTTCGGCATCGAGCTTGGCGACATCGCAGAACCCGTCACTGAGTTCAAAAAGGTCACCAAGGTCAAAAAGCCCGCAAAGACCAAGACACTTGAAAAAGCCTCGAAGCGCCCGCGTTCACGCGGGGCATGAAATCCCGCCTCCTGCTGCTGCTCACGGCCTTGCTCGCTTTGTCTCCGGCTTTCGCCGCTGAGAAGGCCCCGCGACCCAACATCCTCTTCATCATCTTCGACGACTGGGGCTGGCAGCATGCGGGCGCGTATGGATGTGATTGGGTGAAGACGCCGAACTTCGACCGCGTGGCCCGCGAGGGCGTGCTGTTTAAGAGCGCCTTCACCTCGAACCCGAAGTGCAGTCCGTGCCGGGCGACGATTCTCACGGGTCGCAA
>JBJONJ010000654.1:0-3575 GCA_046051905.1 Verrucomicrobiota bacterium | reverse complement strand
CGATTTAGGACGGCGTGGCATGGCTCAGCTTAACTGGGGGAGTTGTAGGTGGAGGCTTTCCAAAAAATCCTCCCCCAGTTCGCTGGCGGCAAAATACCAACCGTTATTGCCAGCTTGCGCCGACTGAGCCTCAGCATAAAGCAGATGCTGTATAGTATCCGTGAGCAAGTAACCTCGATTCACATGAACATCACTGTCCAAATAAATATCAGTATCCTGATTCTCGCTTTCGCGTTCTTCAGGCTTGACTTTGCAAATGAACTCCCGACTCCCATATGAAGTCGGCGGGGGAATTATGGCGGTGTAATCAGTCATGTCAAGTTCACTTTCTATCCAAGATCGACACCCAAGAATCTTAGTTCTGCCACAGTCGCGTCCAGCACCGGGTCCAGCATCCACGGGTTCTGATTTACTTTATCCGGTGGCGGCTCGGTGGTGGTGACGATGTATTGGAAGCCGATATTCTCGCCGCAGGCTTCTTCGAGGGCTTGGGCGGCCAGGAAGAGAGAGCTGTAGATTGGGGCGGCTAGGTCGGACTCGCGGGGGCTGTCGTGGAGGAGGAAGCGGGGGTGGTGACCAATGCCCTTAAACTGACTCAACGCCAGGGCGGCGAGGTCGAAGGCGAGGAGCTTTGTGAGGCTGAGGGCGGCGCTGTCGAAGGAGCCGTGGAAGTCGAGTTTGGGTTCGAGGGTTTTGCCGCCTGCGAAGTCGATGCGGCCGGTGACTTCATTACCGAGCATAGCTTGGACGATGGCATTGTACAGGTCGCCGAAGGCGTTAAGGTCATCCCGGTGGCGCTTGGAGAAGGCGTCAATGCTTTTGTCGAGGGTAGACTTGGTGTCGTTCAGAATGTCGAGTTTGTCGGTGAGGTCTTTGAGGTTTTGATCGGCGGCAATGTAGGCTCGGTAGGCGGCTTCAAGGTCTGCGGCGCGATTGCGCGGAGCGGAGAGTTGCTGGTAGAGGGCGTTGAGTTCCTTGCGGCGGGCTTCGGTGGCTGCTTTGGCCGCGGAGTGCACGGCTGCGCGAATTTTTTCGTCTTCCTGATAGGCCGCGAGATGCTCCTGCAACTTGGCAAGGCGCTCTTTCTCGGGGACGACAGAGGCAACGATTTCTTTGGTCACTTTTTGGACATCGTCATCATCGGGACGCTTGGTGATACAGGGACAATTTTCGAGTCTTGCGATGTGGATTGGAGTGGAGCAAAAGCCTTTGAAGGGCAGAAAGCGAGTAGTCGCCACGAGGTGTTTGGCGTCGTTCGCGTTCTTGCTGGTGACGGCCACTGTGCCTTGCTGTTTCGCAATGTCGTCTTCCAGCTCATCAATGCGTGATTGGATGAAATCCAGTTCGAGTTTGCGGGCGGCTTCTTCGGCGACGAGCTCCTTCATGGCTTCGTCGTCCTGGAGGCCGAGAAGTGAATCATCGGCTTGACGGCGCAGCTCGGATGCCTGTGCGGTGATGGCGCTCTCGAAGATCAAGTCGCCGGAATGGCTGATGGGGCCTTTGAAAAGATCGGCCAAGGCGGCCTTTGCTTGCTTGAGGTGGTATTCCCGTTGGGGTTTTTCACGAGTGAGACGTTCATGTTCCTGGGCAGCTTGCTCGCGCTCGCGGAGGCGCATCTGTTCCTCGGGATCGACGAGCTTGAGGACGAGGCGCATCAGGTTCTCGCGGTCGGCGGCAGAGAGGCCATCGGAATCCGAATCGCTTTCTTTAGCACGCCACTCGATGAGCGATGCGTAGTGTGCTTCCTGATCCCGGGAAAGCCATGGAAGCATGAGTGACCAAGTGAGGCGCTTACCGGTGCCGGAGAGGTTGCGGTGAGTCATGGTGCCAAGCACCGCCTCGTCGAGCGCGGCTTCGTATTCCTTGAAGCCGCCCCGCGGAAGTGGGTCGGGGATGGGATCGAGCAGAGTGCCGCCTTCCACGGCCCAATGATTGTGACCTTGCTCGCCGAGGTAGCGACCGACGAGCCAGCGTTTGCCGTTGAGCCAGACATCGGCCAGCACCCAGCCGTTGGGGAATTTTTCGCGGAAATCTTCGCGGAACTGCTTCTTGCCCGGTTTAGCATCGCCGATGACAAATCGCAGGAGTCGGCAAAAAGTGGTTTTGCCCGCCCCGTGACCACCGAGGCGGCCGGGTTTCTCGCCAGATGAGGTGGCCCAGAGAATGTTGAGGCCTTTGCGAAGCTCGATGCGGCGTAGACGAGTAGCATCGCCGTTGGGCGTGTCTTTGTGAACTTCCAGCCTCTCTACCCACACGACTGGTTCACGGGACGAAGGCGCAGGCTCAAGGTGAGCCAGTGAGCGGATGCCTTGGTCAAATTCGAGGGCGAGTTGGGGTTGCACAATAGCCATGGCGATTAGGGTGAAATGGCAGCAAGAATGCTTTCAATTTGCGAGTCAAGTGCGGCGGCTTCGTCGGCGGGCAGGGCTGGCGTTAAGAGAGGTTCGATGACTCGCAAAGCGAGCCATGCATCGTAACCGACATCCTCTGTGGCGGGTTCCTGAGGGCCGTCCTGGAGAGAAAAAACGGCATCGGTTCCCTTGCCTTCGACGGCGATGTTAGCGGAAGTCATGTCGCGTAAGGTGGGGATGAGCAATGCGGGGATCGCCCGTTCGTTCCAGCGTGAGGCCCAAGCGTTTACACGGTCCTTGTCATCGGGTAAGGCGAGGCGGCGCATGACATCCGGTGTGGTGGCCGCGGCGAAGGCGTCGCGCAGAATCGGCCATGCCAGGCCCTCAGGGCGGGCGGAAAGGAGCGAGGTGATGAGATTGACCGCGTAAAGTTGCGGCGTGGGTGCCGGGAAACGGAAATCGGAGGGCATGACGAGCAGAGCGGTTTCCGTGACGGCGGCTTTCGCCTTCCGGCCACGCTTGGTCGCAGGCTTGGCGGTGGCGGATTTTTTGGCTTTGCCCTTCTTCTTGTCATGGAGGCCGGCGGCGACTTCTTCGGCGTGGCGCTGGTGGTTGAGGGCGAGCAGGCGGTCGAGGACTTCGCGGCGGGCGGCGGGGGCGAGGGTGTAGCGGATGCCTTGCTTGGTTTCGTGGAAGCCGTGGCCGAGTCGGGCTCCGTCGTTGACGGCGAGATCGTCCCAGCCGTAGGCCGCCGCCACCGCCACGTCGAGCTGCCGGTGCAGCGACCGCAGTTCATCAATGTCAGGCGAGGCCTCGGCGGGATCGTGGAAGCGATTGTAGGTCTTCGTGAGGCCTTCCTGGCGTGACAGCATCAAGTGGCGGCGATGCTCGTGATAGCGGGAGCCTATATTTTCCAAATCAGCTTGGTCGTCTGGAAACGCAAATGTTTCAAAATTATCAGTTGGCGCATAGCGGATACGAGTTTCGAGCGTCGAGCAATATTCCCATACCCATACCGCGTGAATGCTGCTTTGGAGTAAGCCGATTGTGGAAATATTTTCGTCTGCAATTACAACGTGTGGAGCACAGAAGACAACACCAGAGGGCGAAAAGTCAAAGCACAGATGTTTAGAAGTAAAGGGATGAAAAATGACACGTTGAAGGTCCTTGATAGCATTGTATAACCCGGGCCTTAAGCACCAAAATTGCCACCTAGGATACTCT